>JAUXNL010000008.1 GCA_030684415.1 Moraxellaceae bacterium
AGGGGGAGCGTGAGCACGATGTCAGCGAGCAGGTACGCAACAATATTGCGCGGCAGTCGCTGTATACGCGTCAGTATGATGAGGAACTGGCTTCATGGCTGCGCGAATTACGCGCCGAGGCCTTTGTAGAAGTCCGCGAGAAAAAATAGCGCCCCGCCACATCCGCCCTGAGCACTTGCACCGCGCAAGCGCCTATTCGCGAATCAAGGCATAGCCCACACCCGGCACGGTGCGCAAATAGCGCGGCTGCGCCGGATTGGCTTCGATCTTGCCACGCAATTGCCGCATGTATATCCGCAGATAATGTGTGTTTTCGCTGAGATGGCGCCCCCATACCTGCTCCATCAGCCGCGCATGGGTCACCACTGAACCATCACCATTGACCAGCGCCACCAGCAAGCGGAACTCGATGGGCGTGAGATGCACCTCGCAGCCCTCCACTTCAACAGCCCGCCGCTTCACATCCACCAGCAGCTCGCCGCTGCTCCACACCGAGGCTGCCGGTGCCGTGCGGCGACGCATCAGAGCCCGCAGGCGTGCCAGCAACTCCTCCATGCTGAACGGCTTGCTGAGATAGTCATCCGCACCCGCATCCAGTGCTTCGACTTTTTGGCGATCCTGGTCGCGCGCGGACAAGATGAGGATGGAGCAATCCGAACTGGCCCGGATAAAGTCCATCATCGCCAACGAATCCCCGTCGGGCAGGCCGATATCCAGCAGCATCAACTCAGGGGAGTGATGCTGCAGGCTGTCTTGCAGGGCGGCGCACGAATCTGCTTCGGCTACGGCATATCCGTTGGCGGCCAGTGTCGTGGCCAGGAACTGGCGCAAACTCTGATCATCCTCGACCAGCAGGACTCGTACCGCCTGCACACGTTCGGTCATGCTTTCTCTCCCTCCAGCCAGGCAGATTCCGGCGACGGCACCGCCGGCAGCCAGAAACTGAAGCGGCAACCGCCGCCTGGCCGCTGCGTCAGCGTGATATCACCTTGATGGGCTTGCAGGATATTGCGGCAAATGGACAAGCCAAGCCCCACACCGGGCCCGTTTTCAACCTGGCCGGCCCGGTAGAATTTTTCGAAGACATGCGCCATGTCGGCCAACTCGACTCCGCAGCCGTCATCCTCCACATGAATGACCAGACGATCCGGGCCCGGCTCAACAACAATTCGCAAGAGCGACGCACCAGTGGCATGCCGGATCGCGTTTTCCAGCAGATTGACCAACACACGCTCCATCAGGACCGGATCAATATTGACCCACGGCATTTCCGCTGGCAGTACCAACTCCAGATGCCGCTCGCCAAGGCGCGGCCGGACTTCACGCACGGCCTCGCCCAGCATTTCCTCCAAGGGCTGCAACTCCGTCACCACGCCCACCCGGCCGGACTCAAGACGCGCCATTTCCAGAATGTTTTCGATCATCCGGCGCATGCGCTGGGCTTCGTCATAAATCAGTTGCTTGAGCGCCGCGCGATCGGGCTCGCCCAACGGCGCGCCTTTACCAATCAATGAGCTGGAAGCCCCTAGAATCGTCGAGAGCGGCGTGCGCAAATCATGCGACACCGTACTCAGCAGCGAATTACGCAAGCGCTCCGACTCCACTTTCATGCGCTCTATCTGCACGTCGTCCGTCGACATTTCCCGCTCCAGCGCCAGCGCCCCGGCATAGAGCATGGCGGGCAAAAGCCGTGTACGTGCTTCATCACCCAGCGCGTCATGCCAGACCTGCGGCGCCAGCAACATCCCCAAGCGCCCCGTCACCCCGGTGATATCGAGGTGCGGCACACCCGCAACAGGCTCTCCACGCCAGCACAATGAAGCCGCCTCGCCAAGGCCGGAAGACGGCGGCAACTCGACATCAAGCTCCCCCTCCCGATCCGCCAGGAAAATGACGGCGCCAGGCCCAAACGCATTGGTCAGATGCTCCAGCAATACAGCGGCAAGCTCATCACGGCCTCGTCGCGCCGAAAACTCGCGGGTCAGCGCGTAGAGCATCGCCGTCTGCCGCTCCCGCCCCACCGCTTTTGCCACCTGCGCACGCAGGCTGGCGCTCAGATTGCTGATCAGCAACCCGACCGCCAGCATGATCACCAGCGTCAACAGGTACTGGCCTTCGTAGACCGTCAGCTCAAAAGCCGGCGGTACATCCGATACGCTGAAAAAAAGCACCCCCAGAACAGCCGCCAGAATGGACGGCCCACGACCGGCGTAATAGGCCACCACCACGACAGCCGCCAGATACACCATGATGATGTTGGGCAGTTCGATGAAGTGATTGCGCAGGGTGTAGGTCAGCACGGCCGTGGCAAGGGTCACGGCCAGGGAAAACGCATAAGACGCCGTACGGGAAGCATTCATGCGGGCATGATACCCCAGCCCTGCGGGGCGCCGTATTTACCGAATCTTTACTTGGTTTAGCGTCTGCCGGCCGCGAGAATCCCTGCGGATTCCGTGGCGCTCCCGCGCCCCCAACCCCTGACATAGAGGAACGCATTGTGATGGGTCTGTTCAGCAGCAAAGGTTTGATCGTCGTGACCGCTTCGCTCCTTCTGGCGACCTCAGGTTGTTCGTCGCTAAAGAACAAGCCGGAAGCAGCGGCATCGGCAACGGGAACGACATCCGCCACGGAATCCACTTCTTCTGCCCCGAACGCAGCAAACGCCAGCGCAACTAATGCCGCCAGCACTGCGGCGGCAACGGGCGTCGCCGGCTTCGATGCCAACCAGCTCCCGCGCCTGCGTGATGCTGCGCAAATTGCCAAGCTCAGCAATGCGCAGAAGCTCATGGTGCGCACGTTCTACTTCAACTACGACGAAGCGCGCCTGCTGGGCGGCGACAACGAACTGCTGAAGGCCCACGCGGCCTTCCTCAAGGCCAATCCGGCCGCACGTGTACAGATCAACGGCCACACCGACGAGCGCGGCACAACGGAATACAACAACGCTCTGGGCGAACGTCGCGCCAAGGCTGTGGCCAGCGTGCTGCGGGCCCATGGGGCACCAACAGCCACTCTTGCGGAAGTCGTCAGCTTCGGTGAGCTCAAGCCCGCCGATAATGGCCAAAGCGAAGAGGCCTGGGCGGCCAATCGCCGCGTCGAGCTGGTTTACACACGCAACGCACCCTGACCCGCTCATGCACTCCCGCAAGGGCCGGCACCATGCCGGCCCTTGTCGTTTCTGGCGACCATGACAGCCGCCACGCTTGACCCGGGCGGGCCAGCGGCGACAATGCGCTCCCCGCCGGAGTCCTGCCTCATGTTCCTGCCCCGTATTGCGTTGACCGCCGGAGAACCGGCCGGCATTGGTCCGGACTTGCTGGTAATGCTCGCGCAAACCGCCCGTGCGGCCGAACTGGTGGCGATTGCCGACCCGGCCGTCTTGCTGGCCCGGGCCGCCGCACTCGGCCTGCCCCTGACCCTGCACCCGTTTGCCGCCAGCACACCGCGCCCCCATCGTGCCGGCCATCTCAGCGTTGAAGCCGTGCCCCTCGCCGTACCTGCTATGGCGGGTCAGCTCGATGTGCGCAATGCCGAGGCCGTCGTGGAAACGCTGCACCAAGCCGCTGCCGGCTGCCGCGACGGGCGCTTCGCCGCCATCGTCACCGCCCCCGTGCAAAAATCCGTCATCAACGAGGCCGGCATCGCTTTCAGCGGCCATACCGAATACTTCCAGGCCGAGGCCGGCGTCGGCAGGGTCGTGATGATGCTGACTTGCCCGGGGCTTCGTGTCGCACTGGCGACGACCCACCTGCCACTGCGCGCCGTCCCTGATGCCATCACGCCAGCCCTGCTGCAAGAAGTGCTGCACATTCTTGTGCACGATCTTCGCCATCACTTCGGGATTGCCTGCCCACGGATACTGGTCGCTGGACTCAACCCGCATGCGGGCGAATCCGGGCATCTGGGCCACGAGGATGGCGACATCATCAGGCCGGCCCTGCAGGCGTTTGCCGCCCGCAACCCGCACTGTGAGCTGCAAGGCCCGCTGCCGGCCGACACCTTGTTCACCCCGAAATATCTGGATCAGGCCGATGCCGTGCTCGCCATGTACCACGACCAAGGGCTCCCCGTGCTGAAGCACAAAGGCTTTGGCCATGCCGTGAACATCACGCTGGGCCTGCCCTTCATCCGCACCTCCGTAGACCACGGCACGGCGCTGGATCTCGCGGGCACCGGCCGCGCCGACAGCGGCAGCATGGAGGCCGCGCTGGCCGCTGCCCTCGATCTCATTACCCGCCGCGAAGCCGCAGGAAACCGCTCATGAGTCGCCGTGTTGAAGGCCATTTCGCGCGCAAGCGCTTCGGCCAGAACTTTCTGACAGATGAGCGCGCCATCGCCGGCATCATTGCCGCCTTTGCCCCCGCACGCGGACAGAACGTCGTCGAAATCGGCCCGGGCCTGGGCGCACTGACCCGCGAGCTGCTCGCGCATCTCGGACGCTTGCAAGTGGTGGAGGTGGACCGCGATCTGGCCGCCGCCCTGCCGCTGCGGCTGATGAACGAGGGCGAGCTCATCGTCCATGAGTGCGACGCGCTCAAATTCGACTTCCGGACACTGGCCACCGGCCCGCACAGCCTGCGCGTCATCGGCAACCTGCCCTACAACATCTCCACGCCCATCCTCTTCCACCTGCTGACACAGTCCGGCGCCATTGCCGACATGACCTTCATGCTGCAAAAAGAAGTCGTGGAGCGGATGACGGCACTGCCCGGCACGGGCGACTACGGACGCCTGTCCGTCATGCTGCAGTACCGCTGCCAGGTGGAGTGGTTACTTGCCGTGCCACCGGAAGCGTTCAGCCCGCCCCCGAAAGTTGACTCGGCCGTCGTCCGTCTGACGCCGTATGCCACTTTGCCCCATACCTGTACCGACGAAAATCGGCTACAACAACTACTGACCGCGGCCTTCAACATGCGCCGCAAGACCCTGCGCAACGCCCTGCGTGGCCAGGCCGAGCCCGAGCAGCTTGAAGCGGCCGGCATCGACCTGACTCTGCGCCCCGAAGAAGTGGACGTGGCGTCCTGGGTCCGTCTGACCAACCTGCTGGCGAGCCCCTCATGAGCAACCTGCACTCCATGCCTGTCGAAGCCATCCTGGTACAAGTCCGCAGCGAATACCTGCCCGACCAGAGCAATCCGGCCGAGTCCCGCTACGTGTTTGCGTACCACGTGAAAATCACCAACGAAAGCGCCCATGCCGCCCGCCTGCTGACGCGCCACTGGATCATCATGGATGGCGAAGAGCGCGTGCAGGAAGTGCGTGGCGATGGCGTCGTCGGTCAGCAACCGCAGCTCGCCCCGGGCGAAAGCTACGAATACACCAGCGGCACCGTGCTCGAAACGCCGGTGGGCAGCATGCACGGCTCCTACGGCATGATTGACGAGGACGGCCAACGCTTCGAAGCGCCCATCCCTGCCTTCACGCTCGCCATTCCCCGCGTCCTGCACTAACGCATGTCCCTTTACGCGATTGGTGATGTCCAGGGTTGCTACGAAGCCCTACAAGACTTGCTCAACGTCATCCGCTTCGATCCGGCGCGTGATCGCCTGTGGTTCGCCGGCGATCTCGTGGCCAGAGGGCCGGATTCGCTGGCGGTGCTGCGGCTGGTCAAGAGCCTGGGCACCGCCGCTGAGACCGTGCTCGGCAATCACGACCTGCACCTGCTGGCCGCCCACCATGGCGTTGCCACTCCCAAGAAAAAAGACCGGACGCAGCCCATTCTCGATGCCGCTGACCGGCATGAACTGCTCGACTGGCTGCAACACCGCCCGCTCCTGCTCGCCGATGACACGCAAGACTGCGTGCTGACCCATGCCGGCATTCCGCCGGGCTGGTCACTGGACGACAGCCGCCGGCGCGCACGCGAAGTGGAAACCGCCCTGCAGGGCCCGGATGCCCATCTGTTTTTTGCCGACATGTATGGCAACGAGCCTGCACGCTGGTCTGACGATCTCCGGGGCACCACACGCCTGCGTGTCATCACCAACAGCCTGACGCGCATGCGCCTCATCGAACCGGATGGCACGCTGGACTTCCTCTACAAGGAAGACCTTGCCGGCATCCCGCCGGGCTTTCATCCATGGTACGAGCACCCCAACCCGTCCTTGCGTGTCGGGCGAGTGCTGTTCGGCCACTGGGCCGCCCTTGGTGGCAGCACCGGCCAGCCGCGTTTTGTGGCGCTGGACACCGGCTGCGTCTGGGGCGGTCATCTGCGCGCCTATCGCATTGAGGATGGCCAGTTGTTTGCCAGCCGGCGCGGCTGCAGCAGCTGCTGACCTCGCACCGCCTGCCACACGTGCCTTCATCCCGCTCGCCTCATCACACATCCTCGTGACACCCTCGGACACCCCGCCGCATAGCGCCACCACCTGTCGTGTTTGTCCGACGCTTGTCCGTGATTCCGCCATTGCATAACAAAAAACTCAAATTTCGCTTGCGCCATATGCCGAAGATGGCGCTATTCTGCATGCAAGCCAGCGTTGAATTGCTCGCGGTTTCACACTGATCGTTTCTATTTCCGCCCACAGCGGGTGAACGGGAGGCAGTGCGGTTATGAGCATCTTCAGTCATTTTCAGCAGCGTTATGACCAAGGCCGCGAAGAAGAATATTCGCTTGAAGAATATCTTGACCTTTGCAAACGTGACCCCTCCGCCTATGCCACCGCCCCTGAGCGGCTTTTGTTGGCCATCGGCGAACCCGAACACATCGACACCTCGCGCGACCCACGTCTTTCCCGTATTTTTTCCAACAAAATCATCAAACGCTATCCCGCCTTCACCGAATTTTACGGCATGGAGGAAGTGATCGAGCAGGTGGTCTCGTACTTCAAACACGCCGCGCAAGGGCTGGAAGAAAAGAAACAGATTCTTTATCTGCTCGGCCCGGTGGGCGGAGGAAAATCTTCACTGGCTGAACGCCTGAAAGCGCTCACGGAGAAAACGCCGTTTTATGCCATCAAGGATTCACCGGTTAACGAATCTCCGCTCGGGCTTTTCAATGTCGAAGAAGATGGCGACATTCTCGAACAGGAATACGGCATTCCCCGCCGTTACTTGCGCAATGTCATGTCGCCATGGGCCGTCAAACGCTTGAAGGAATACGGCGGCGACATCCGCCAGTTCCGTGTTGTGAAACGCAACCCGAGCATTCTTGATCAAGTCGCCATTTCCAAAACCGAACCTGGCGATGAAAACAACCAGGATATTTCCGCACTGGTCGGCAAAGTCGATATCCGCAAGCTCGAAGACTTCGCGCAGAACGACACCGACGCCTACTCTTTCTCTGGCGGACTGGCCAAAGCCAATCGCGGCCTGATGGAATTCGTAGAGATGTTCAAGGCCCCCATCA
>JAUXNL010000231.1 GCA_030684415.1 Moraxellaceae bacterium
AGAACGCATGCCTACCCCGACCAAAGATACCTTGCATATCTTGTCGTCACCCGTCACTTCACGGGCGCCGATATCCTTGGCGACCTTTTCGAGCACGGCCAGTGCTTTCTTTTGCTCACCACGCGCCACCGTGAACGTGAAGTCCGTCGTGTTATCGGCGGCAACGTTCTGCACGATCATGTCGACTTCGATATTGGCGTCGCCAATCGGGCCCAGGATCCGGAACGCGATACCGGGGGTATCAGGCACGCCTCGGACAGTGAACTTGGCTTCGTCTCGATTGAATGCGATCCCGGAGATAACAGGCTGTTCCATGGTTTCCTCGTCAACAGTAATCAGGGTGCCCTCGCCCTCATCGGCGAAGCTCGACAGTACGCGAAGCGGTACGTTGTATTTACCGGCAAACTCGACAGAGCGGATCTGCAGGACCTTGGAGCCCAGCGATGCCATTTCGAGCATTTCTTCAAAAGTGATGCGGTCCAGACGACGGGCCTGAGGGACGACACGGGGGTCCGTGGTATAGACGCCATCGACATCCGTGTAGATCTGGCACTCGTCAGCCTTGAGGGCAGCCGCCAACGCCACGCCCGTTGTATCCGAGCCACCACGACCGAGTGTCGTGATATTGCCTTCCGCATCCGCGCCCTGAAAGCCAGCCACAATCACCACGCGGCGCTGTGCCAGATCCGCACGCATCCTGGCATCGTCGATGGACTCGATACGGGCCTTGGTAAAGGCACTGTCCGTCCGGATGGCAACTTGGGCACCCGTATAAGAGCGCGCATCAACACCAATTTTTTTCAGCGCCATGGCCAGCAAGGCAATCGTCACCTGCTCGCCGGTCGACACCATCACGTCCAGCTCACGCGGATCCGGCTCCGGCATGATGGCTTTGGCGAGACCAATCAGGCGATTGGTCTCGCCACTCATGGCCGATACCACCACGACAATGTCGTGACCCTGTCCGTGCCAGCGCTTCACGCGCTCGGCAACCGCCTCGATACGCTCCGGGGAACCCACCGACGTACCGCCGTATTTCTGAACAATCAGTGCCATTTGCGTTTATGCCCTCTGCGTCCACTGACGCCATTCATTTCAGATTCGTTCGCTGACAAAGCCCTGGACAGAAGCCAATGCGGCCGCTAACTGCGCCGGATCAGTACCGCCTGCCTGAGCCATGTCTGGCCGGCCGCCGCCCTTGCCACCCACTTGTTGCGCCACAAAATTCACCAACTCACCCGCCTTCACCTTTGCCGTCAGGTCCGGGCTCACGCCCACCACCAGACTGACCTTGCCATCAGCAACCGTCGCCAGCACCACCACACTGGAGCCCAGCTTGTTGCGGAGCTGGTCCATGGTGTCGCGCAAGGACTTGGGATCAACGCCATCCAGACGGGCCGCCAGCAACTTCGCTGCCCCAACGGAAACCGCACTGTTGAGCAGCTCATCACCCGCCGATGCCGCCAGCTTCATCTTCAGGCGTTCCAGCTCTTTCTCCAGCTCGCGATTGCGCTCGGCCAACTGACGCACTTTGGCGACGGCATTGCCCGCACTGCCCTTGACGACATCGGCAATCGCATCGAGTTGTGCCTCTTCCTCCACCACCCAGGCATGGGCGCCATGCCCGGTCCTGGCCTCGATACGACGCACCCCGGCCGCAACGCCTCCCTCGGAGGTCACCTTGAGCAATCCGATGTCACCCGTACGCGCAACATGCGTTCCGCCGCACAGCTCGATCGAGAAATTGTCGACTCCCATGCTCAGGACGCGGACATCATCTGCATACTTCTCGCCAAAGAGTGCCATTGCGCCTTTGGCCTTGGCCGCATCAATCGCCATGACTTCGGTTGTCACCGCGGTGTTGGCAAGAATCTGAGTGTTAACGATGGTCTCGATCTCGCGCATCTGAGCAGGCTTCACGGCTTCGCCATGCGAAAAATCAAAACGCAGATAGTCGGCACAAACCAGTGAGCCCTTTTGCTGCACATGCGACCCCAACACTTGGCGCAAAGCCGCATGAAGAAGGTGAGTCGCCGAATGATTACGCGCCGTGCTGGCACGAAGACTGCGGTCCACGGTCGCCGACACCTGCTCACCCACTTTGAGCACGCCACGTGTCACCACACCATGATGCAGATGCGCGCCACCGGCCTTGGTGGTGTCACGCACTTCGAAACGATCACTGTCGGCATCCAGAAAGCCCGAATCACCCGCCTGACCCCCCGACTCTGCGTAGAAGGGCGTTGCGTCCAGTACGGCAACACCCTGCTCACCTTCATGCAACTCATCCACTTTCTCGGCACCACGGAACAGCGCGATGACCCGTCCGCCCGCCGTCGTGGACTCGTAGCCCACAAAGCAGGTATCCGCATCCACCTTGATGAGGCTGTTGTAGTCGAGATCGAACTTGCCGGACTCTTGGGAGCGCTTGCGCTGCTCATCCATGGCCCGGTCAAATCCTTCGATATCAAGGGTCAGTTCGCGCTCGCGGGCAATGTCGCCGGTGAGGTCATCGGGAAAGCCATAGGTGTCGTAAAGCTTGAAGACAACCGCTCCGGGAATCACCGTCCCGACAAGGCCTGCCAGCTCCTGCTCCAACAGCTTGAGCCCCTGCTCCAGAGTCTTGGCAAACTGCTCTTCTTCGCTGCGCAGCAGACGCTCGATCTCGACCTGCCGGGCCACAAGCTCGGGATAGGCCGCCCCCATCTCGCCTGCCAGTGCCGCCACCACCTTGTGAAAGAACAGCCCGGTGGCGCCGAGTTTGTTGCCATGGCGGCAAGCGCGCCGAATGATGCGGCGCAGCACATAGCCACGCCCTTCATTCGATGGCACCACACCATCCGCAATCAGGAAGGCACAAGAGCGGATATGGTCGGCCACCACCTTCAGCGATGCTTGGCCTTCGTTGCGACAACCGATCGCAGCCGCTGCCGCATTCAGCAGGCTCTGGAACAAATCGATTTCGTAATTGGCATGCACATGCTGCATGACGGCCGAAATGCGCTCGAGCCCCATGCCAGTGTCAACCGAAGGCGCCGGCAGCGGATGCAGCACGCCATCGGCTGTCCGGTTGAACTGCATGAAAACGTTGTTCCAGATTTCGATGTAGCGGTCGCCATCTTCATCAGGCGAGCCCGGGGGACCGCCCGCTACATCGGCGCCATGATCGTAGAAAATTTCCGTACAAGGACCGCAGGGGCCGGTATCCCCCATCGCCCAGAAATTGTCCGAAGCGTACGGCGCCCCCTTGTTATCGCCGATCCGAATGATGCGTTCAGCGGGAACGCCGATTTCATCCTTCCAAAGGGCATAAGCCTCATCATCAGTGGCATAGACCGTGACCCAAAGCCGCTCGGCCGGAATAGCCAGCCAGTCTGGCGAGGTCAGGAACTCCCATGCAAACCGGATGGCATCTTGCTTGAAGTAGTCGCCAAAACTGAAGTTACCCAGCATCTCGAAAAACGTGTGATGCCGAGCCGTATAGCCAACATTGTCCAGATCATTGTGCTTGCCGCCGGCGCGCACACACTTCTGTGACGACACAGCGCGCGTATAGGCACGCTTGTCCAGACCAAGAAAGCAGTCCTTGAACTGGTTCATGCCGGCGTTGGTAAACAACAGAGTCGGGTCGTTCGCGGGAATCAGCGAACTCGAGGCCACACGTGTGTGCCCCTTTTCTTCAAAGAAACGGAGAAAGGCTTCGCGAATGGCGGCGCTTTTCATGCAGGACTCCGGGCTTTGTCTCCCGGACTGGCAACAAGCAGCGGGATGGACGGCTGGAAAGGCCGGAGAGTATAGCGGCACAAGCGTCTGATTCGTAGGGGAAAAACAAGCTCGACTGCAAGACTGGGACGGTCAGTCGAGGTCGTCTGCCACCCGTCCCAAGGCCTGCCGGATCTGATCGCTGGTAAAACCGCGGTACTGCAGGAAACGTATCTGACGAGCACGCTCACGTGCATCTTTCGGAGGGGCATCACCAAAGCGGCGCTGAAGGACCAGCTGTGCCTTGGCCTGCCATTGCTGGTCTTCCGCCGCCATGGAGGCGGCGGCCAGCTCGGACT
>JAUXNL010000011.1 GCA_030684415.1 Moraxellaceae bacterium
CTTCGCGGCTGAAGCCGCTCCCACAGGAACCCGTTACCCATAATTTGTCACACACAGCCTTTAGCCCATGAGGCGGCCTTTCTATGAAGCAGCACCTCAATACAGTCTGTCCCGAAGATAACGCCCCACAGACGAAGCGGTTCCCTCAGCAAACAGCTGTCACCTGAAGTCGGGCGCTTGTCGCCGCCAGCCCGCACCGGCATCATCGGTGGCCCACCGGAAGGCTGCCTCATGAAAAACAAGAACGACACCTCCAGCATTTCCTTCACCGCCCACTACACCGGTTATGTCTGGCACCACTATGGTTTGTCCGGCCGCGAATTCGTCACCGCGCAAGGCCATGCCTACTACACCTTGCTGCGCCCCTTCGAGTGCGCCGCGCGCCAACTGCTCGGCACCGACATCAAGACCACCCTGCTGCAGCGTCACTATCTGATCGACCGCGAACTCAACACACTCATTGCCGCCCACCCTGATCTGCAAGTGCTCGAACTGGCCTGTGGCCTGTCGCCGCGTGGCCATCGCTTTACGCGGCAGCATCCCGGCATCCGCTATATCGAGGCTGACCTGCCCGGCATGGTCGCGCGCAAACAGAGCCTGCTGGCCGGGCTGGGCTCGATTGATGCCCGTCACCTGGTGCGCGAGTGCAACATTCTCGACCAAGACACGGCCGACAGCCTGGAAGCCGTGATCGCACGCGAGTTCAGCACCGACAAACCGTTGGTGGTGATTACCGAAGGGCTGGTGAATTACTTCGACCTGCCGGTGATTTCCGGTCTGTGGCAGCGGCTGGCAGCCGCACTGAAGCATTTTCCGTCCGGCGTTTACCTTACCGACATTTACCCGGAGGTGAACGGCCACCGTTTTGCCGGCCTGATTCGCAGCGCCAACCGTTCGCTGCGCGTCGCCTCGCGTAGCCGCTTCACGCTGCACTTCGGTAGCGACGCACAGATGTCGGCACACTTCAGCCAGTTGGGCTTTTCGCGCGTGACCGTCTTCAATCCGGACCGCGAAGACACGGGGGCTCCCGTTGCGCGTGGCGGCGCCATCGTGCGGGTGATTGCCGCCACCAGTTGATGAGCAGGTGCGAATTCATTCGCACCTACGCCAAGATGCTGGCCTCCGTACAACCTTCGCGTCATGCGGTGCGTCCAGCAAACTCCACTAGACACTCCAACGACGGCCACAACAGATGCTGCAGGGATTTTTGGCAGGGCTCATCAGGGATAAGTCTGGTGCCTGCCGTAAACGGCTGGTGGGTAAAGATGAAAGCGGGCGCATGGCTGTTAAAGCGCGCGCATAAAAAAGCCGGCACTGGGCATGTGCCGGCTCAGTTTTGGATGCCAAGCCTTTGCCTCCTTAACTGGCGAGGAAATCGTTCCACTTCTGCATGAGCACGGTCAGCGCGCGCACCTGTCGATCCAGGCTCTGCAATTCGTCCACCGTGTCTTTTTCACCCTTGAAGGTTTCGACCTGCTGCAGGGCATGCGCGAGCGGGTGATCGGGGTTGCCCATGCGGTACACGCCCAACTTCCAGCGCGTGTTGTGCGTCACCATGCGCCAGAGCGCCAGTTTGGTGGACAGCTTGATCTGACTGAAATCCGTCAGCTCGCCAAACGGCGAAAAATCCGTGCCGAACAATTGGGCCTTGGCGGACTTAGGATCGGCCACCAGCGTTGCCGTGCGTGGTGAGTTGCAGAGCAGCGCCAGCGCGCCCAGCACCTGCCCGGCCGACAGGTAATTCACGGCACGCTTCGACTTCTTGCCATCGGGGTACACCACCAACTGCCCCGACAGCAGGAAATAGAAAATCCTGTCCTCGGCGCCCTTTTCAATCACCACCTCACCCGGCTGCGGCTCATAGACACAGGAGTGACGCTTGAGGATATCCATCTGTTCCTGATCGTTGAACATCAGGTCTTTGTAGAAAGGAATGCCGGACAACAGGCTTTCCAGCGTGTCGGGCGAATAGGTGGAGATGGGAATGGATTTCATGAACAGGCCTCCTTGGCCATCGAGTATAGGCGGCAACTGCCCCGGGCTGACAACACGGCGGGGGCCGCGCTGCTAACCAGCGCACAAGAAAAAGCCCGCATCATTGCAGGCTTTCTCATACAGGCCGGGGCTGACGCGCCGCAAGACGCTCAGCGGAAAATGCTACGGACCTTCTGCTCCCCGCCTGCCACATCCTTTTCAGCGGGTCGTCGGAAAAAAAGCTTGTCTTCCAGCAGGCTCTTCAGCTCTTCCGCAATTTCAAAGCTGCCATGCTTGAACAGGCAACGCATGGTGTTGTCATGTTGCTCGAACACCAGCATCTCGATACGCAGCGCTGTGCCTTCCGGGCAGAGAATCAGGTCGCGGGCATGCTTTTCCAACGGGAAGTCCGTGTGCTCGTATTCCAGCACACAACCAAAAAAGCCCATGTCGCGAATCTTCACTTTCATGTCGACGGCAATCGAGCCATCCACTTGCGAGAAACTGATCACGCGCGAATTGGGATTCAGGGGCACATAACGCGGCTCGCCCCGGCGCTCCATGGTTTCGCACTGGTGTTTGGTGAGCACCTCGACGCCTTTCAGTGCATGCAGGTCGCCGTCTTCCAGGAAGGTGCGGAACATGGCGACAGATTCGTCGCGCTTTTCCAGCTGTGCCACATGGTCAGCGCCCTTGATCAGGGTGAACACAGCATTCGGGCAACGCGCCGCAAACTGGGCGTTTTCAAACGGCAGGGTGAAGCTGTCGAATTCGCCGGTGGACACCAGCGTGTCGCAATCCGGATAACCCAGAATGGATTCCACCTCGAGCAAGCGCCTTGCATTGATGCGGTAGCGCTGCTGTTCGTTCTCGTGGAAGCCGCGCATCTGACGATGGAAAAGCTTGCGGGTGATATCGGTGATTTCGGTTTCTTTCAGGCGGGCATGATTCACGAGATAGAGCACCACGGCCTGGCCGAATTCGTCGAGGCGGCCTTCATCGAGCACCTTGAGCGACTCTTCCAGCAACATGCGCCAAGACTTGCGCGGGCGCACCAGAATGCCGGTGACAATCAGCTTGTGCATGGCCTGCGGACGTTTGTAGGCATAGGTGGACGCCACCACCGAGCCCAGCGACAGGCCCATCAACGAGACTTTTTCCAGACCGGCGCGCTGCGTCCACTGGAACAGCAGGTCGGCCAGGTCTTCCATGCCAAGTTCCGGCGCCAGTTGGGCGTTGTTACCGAGCGAGGGCAGGTCGACGAGGATGACCGGCACCGCTTCAAGAATCTGCTCGACGCAATACTTGTAGGAATTGAAATTCTGGAAGGCGCCGCCGAGCACGATCAGCGGCACTTTGTGGGCGTTTTCCGGCGCACTGAAGGCCAGATACTCAACGCGCCACTTGCCGATGAAATCGGTATGCGGTTCCTGCTTGAGCGAGGAGCGGTTGTAGGCCTCGTAGACTACGGACATGGGGGCCACCTTGCCGGTCGGGCGGTGTTGTTCTTGTGGGTTGTGATGCCCTGTTCAGACCATCGCGCGGGTATCACTACCGGGCGCGGTCGGGCACTCTTTTTTTGCCGGACGGCCATCCTATCACCGGCCCTGCGGCTTTGCGTAGGGGGCAAAGAGTGCGGCCGTGAACTCACCGGCCACCGGCAGGATGCCGCCGCCAGCCGGTCGCCGTATACTCCCCGACCTGTCTTTACTCAGCCCGGACACCGCCTGTGAATACCGTTACCGATGTTTCTGCCTATATGCAGACCCTGGGCCGCGCTGCCCGCGCCGCCTCCCGCGCCACGGCCCGTGCCGATACCGGCCTGAAGAATCGCGCACTGGCCGCCATTTATGACGCACTGATTGCCGCAAAGGCCGACATCCTTGCCGCCAACGCGCAGGACATGGACGCCGGCCGCGCCCGTGGCCTCGACGCCGCCATGCTCGACCGCCTCTTCATTGGCGAAAAGACCTTTGCGGGCATGCTGGAAGGTCTGCGCCAGGTCATCGACCTGGCCGACCCTGTTGGCGCCATCACCGACCTCGTCTACCGGCCAACCGGTATCCAGGTCGGCAAGATGCGCGTGCCGCTCGGCGTCATCGGCATCATTTATGAAAGCCGCCCGAACGTGACGCTGGAAGCCGCTGCGCTCTGCCTGAAGTCCGGCAACGCCACCATCTTGCGTGGCGGCTCCGAGGCCCTGCACTCCAACCAGGCCATTGCCGCCTGCATCCAGACCGGGCTGGAAAGCGCCGGCCTGCCGCGCGACGCCGTGCAAGTGGTGGCCACGACCGACCGCGCCGCCGTCTCCGCACTCATCACCATGCCTGAATTTGTCGACGTGATCGTCCCGCGCGGCGGCAAGGGCCTGATCGAACGCATCAGCACCGAAGCCCGCGTGCCGGTGATCTATCACCTCGACGGCAACTGTCACACCTTCATCGAGCGCGACGCCGATCTGGCCAAGGCCGTGCCCGTGGCCCTGAATGCCAAGACCCACCGCTACGGCACCTGCAACACCATGGAAACACTGCTGGTGGACGCACCCGTGGCCGCGGCGGCGCTGCAGGCGCTCGCCCCGCTGTACCGCGAAAAAGGCGTGGAACTACGCGGCTGCGAAAAGACCCGCGCCCTTATCGACGCTGTGCCCGCCACGGAAGCTGACTGGTACGAGGAATATCTGGCACCGGTGCTCGCCATCAAAGTGGTGGACGGCCTCGACGAGGCCATCGCGCACATCAACCAGTATGGCTCGCACCACTCGGATGCCATCATCACCGAAAGCGTGACCAAGGCCCGCCGCTTCCTCAACGAAGTGGATTCGAGCTCGGTCATGGTGAATGCCTCGACGCGCTTTGCTGACGGCTTTGAATATGGACTGGGGGCCGAAATCGGCATCTCGACCAACAAGATTCACGCGCGTGGCCCGGTGGGACTGGAAGGACTGACATCGCAGAAGTGGGTGGTGCTGGGCGATGGGCATGTCCGGCAGTAACGAAGCGCCAGAGCGCGGCCTCGATTTTCATGCGCCACATGGGAAATTATCCATTTCCAAAAATCAAAAGCTGCTAACGCCGCGAGGCTAGACTAAAAGGCGTGGCGCAACACCAGCACAAAACGAAGGGAAGCATTGATGCGATTCAAGAAAATAATATTGGGCCTATGCATGGCATTCTCCATCACGGCTTACGCCAGCTTTGATGAAGGCCACGAGAAGCTTGAAAAAGAAACCTATGAAACCGAGTACACAAAGGCGCTCACAGCACTGCTAGCCTTGGCTGAACAAGGCGACGCCAACTTGCAATTCAACCTTGGCATCATGTACTACAAGGGCGAGGCTGTCCCCCAAGACTATGCCCAAGCCCTGAGCTGGTTCCGTAAGGCCGCTGAACAAGGAATTGTCGACGCGCAATTCAATTGCGGCCTCATGTACTACAACGGCCAAGGCGTCACCCAAGACTATGCTCAAGCATTGAACTGGTATCGCAAGGCCGCTGAACAGGGCAACGCCAACGCTCAACTCCACCTTGGCGTCATGTACGCCAACGGACAGGGAGTCCCTCAAGACTACACCCAAGCCCTGAGCTGGCTCCGCAAGTCCGCAGAGCAGGGCATCGTCGACGCGCAATTCAACCTTGGCCTGATGTATTACAACGGCCAAGGTGCCCCCCAAGACTATACTCAGGCACTGAGCTGGTATCGCAAGGCTGCTGAACAGGGCAACGCCAATGCGCAATACAACCTTGGCATCATGCATTACGACGGCCAAGGCACTGCGAGAAATCTGGTTTTAGCCCATTTGCTTTTTAATTTGGCAGCCGTGTCCGGTGATGAAAATGCCACAAAAAACCGAACACTTACGGCAACGCAGCTCTCATCGGCACAATTGATCGAAGCGCAGTCACTTGCCTCTGGCTGGAAAACAAACACCCCTCTGCCGACCAAAAGCAAAACTTGGAGCTCCTCGGCAAAACCAGCAAAACCGGTGAAGAAGTAAGCACGTCAAAACGCAGCATCCAGAACACCCTTCGGCAGCCTGCGCCACCACCTGAAACACGACCTATCCGGGCACGCCCCCGGTGGCACGCCTCCGCTGACGGGGGCTGCCTGACGACTTGACGACAACTCCGCCAAACCGGAGGAACCCGACTTGCCACAACCGCCGGCCCTCGGCATCCTCTTTCGGAGCACTACCGTCCTACTGCCCGACGCAAGCGCCGGCAACCCTCCCTGCGAAAAGGAGTTTCCGCATGTCCCTGACTCTCTCCCGCGCCCTTGCTACCTGCCTTGCGCTGCTGAGCACGCCCTCAGTCAATGCTCACGAAGAACCGGCCACTGCGCCCCCCATCGTTGCCGCCGTACCCGGCCAGGTGCTGTTCGAGAACGTGCGCGTGCTGCACGAGGGCAAGTTGAGCGCGCCCAGCCATGTGCTGGTCAGCGGCAACATCATCACAAAGATATCGGCATCACCGATTCAGGTAGACCGCCGCGCCGACACCCGCATCATCCGTGGCGAGGGTCGCACACTGATGCCGGGGCTGATCGACGCGCACACGCACATCATGATGTCGACCATCCCGCAGGCCGCGCTGCTGACCAGTGACATCGGCTTCGTCAACGTGGCGGCGGTGAAAGCCGCTAACGACATGCTGCTGCGCGGCTTCACCAGCGCTCGCGATCTGGGCGGCCCGGTATTCGGGCTGAAACGCGGCATTGATGCGGGCCTTGTGCCCGGGCCGCGCATCTGGCCAGCGGGCGCTTTCATTTCGCAAAGCGGCGGTCATGGCGACTTCCGCCTGCCCTATGAAATGCCGGCCCGCCCCGACGACTTCAGCTACAGCGAACGCATCGGCGCCGCAGCGATTGCCGACAGCCCGGACACGGTACGCCAGCGCACGCGCGAGCTGTTGGCGCTGGGCGCTGCGCAGATAAAACTGATGGCGGGCGGTGGCGTATCCTCGCCCTACGACCCGCTGGACGTGACGCAATACAGCGTTGCCGAGCTGCGGGCGGCGGTGGAAGCGGCCGAGAACTGGGGCACCTATGTGACCGTACACGCCTACACACCGCGTGCAGTGCGCCAGGCGCTGGAGGCCGGCGTGAAATGCATCGATCACGGCCAGTTGCTGGATGACGCCACGGCCAGGCTGATGGCGCAGAAAGGCGCGTGGTGGAGCTTGCAGGCCTTCATCGACGATGGCCGCTCGCCACATGCTGAAGGCTCGCCCACCCGCCTGAAGCAGTTGCAGATGTACCAAGGCACGGACAATGCCTTTGCGCTCGCCAAGAAATACAAGATCAAGACCGCTTGGGGCAGCGACATCCTCTTCAGCGCCGCCAATGCCGCGCGCCAGAACAGTCTGCTCATGCGCATGACACGCTGGTACACCCCCGCCGAAATCCTGACGATGGCCACGCGCCAGAACGCCGAGCTACTGGCGCTCTCCGGCGAGCGCAATCCCTACCCTGGCAAGCTCGGCGTGGTGGAGGAAGGCGCGCTGGCCGACCTGCTACTAGTGGATGGCAATCCGCTGGACGACCTGAGCCTGATCGAAGATCCGGCGCACCGCTTCGTCGTCATCATGAAGGATGGAAAGGTCTACAAGAACCTGCTGGAAAGCGTCAGTACCGGAGCCGGCGAGTAAACCCCGGCTGTATCAGCCACTGCTGCTCATGTTCCATAGCTTGGCAATCATCGCTGAAGGCAGTGGGCCCTCATCTGGTTCATAGCACTCAGACTGGGCAAGCGAAGGCTGCCCAAACACAACTCACAGAAAAAACATCCGCACTTTATTTAATAGCTTGCTGAAAAATGCTTTTCAGCAAGCTATTAAGTGAAATGCCACGCACAGGATGATCCTTCCGCTTCGATCAAATAAGAGAGATTACCTCGACCGAGCCT
>JAUXNL010000015.1 GCA_030684415.1 Moraxellaceae bacterium
GGAACCGGATCATTCGGCGACGGGGTTGCACTCCACGTAATCAGTGCATGCGGGTCTGATGTCGTCGGCAGAAGCTTGATCCCGGTTGGATTATTCGCTGTGGTGGGCGCTGTTTCTAGCCGTGTCTGCCACAGCGTGGCATTCAGAACCAAGGCAGAAGCCGTGGTGACGCTGCCAACCACCTGACTTCCCGCGTAGAGGTGGTGGACGAACTCGGAGCTTCCGTCGGCTTTGCGGTTTTTCTCAAATGTGCCGCCCAGGTCAATGCGCGGATTGATATAAACCGTAGAGCTGCCATCCGTGGCTACCCGGCGCACACGCTCATATTCCGGCGAATACAGGAAGGCTTCTGTGACACCTGCGGCTGTAATCGATGCGGGCAAATTGAAACTAGCCCATGTGAGGGTTCGGCCATTGCCAGCAGAAACCATATTCCCGTTCGCGTCATACCCATAGCTGCCCGAGGTAAAAGGCCCGGTGATGTTACAAACCCGATGCGCCCCACCACAGCCCGTGTAACTGTATGCCCCTACATCTGACCGCGCCACAATATTGCCGATTTCATCATATTTGACGGTCTTGGGAGACACGCCATTGTTGAATACGGCGGTCAGACGGTTCAACGCATCGTAGGTATATTGCTCATCGGTTGAGGAGCCGGTTGCATACTGATAACGGCTGGTGAGATTGCCTAAAAAGTCAAAACCATACACATCATTTTGGACCGATGCGGTCAGCACACTTCCATTCAAGGTTCCAGCCAGAATGGTGTCAATGAAGCCCGACGCCGGTTTGTATGTCCTGTCTGTCGTCACGCCATTGCCGAGCTCTTCTCGCGTCACGCGCCCTTCGGCGTCTCTGCTAATGGCTTTCCAGTAGAGGGCGTTATCGTCCTTCTTCTGGACCTGCGTCAAATAGCCATTTTCATAAACATTCCGGTAACCGAGGCCGGTGGGATACGTGAACGACGCTACGCGCCCATGGGCATCGTATGCCGTTTCGAAAACAAAATGAGGAT
>JAUXNL010000234.1 GCA_030684415.1 Moraxellaceae bacterium
CTCATGTTGTCCCACTCCCAGGTGTTCGACTGGATGGCGCTGTCTTTCATCCAGTCCCACTGGGCATGAAGCACGTTATGAGCGATTTCCATGTTTTCGAGGATTTTCGCCGTGCCGAGCAACAAGGTGCCCAGGCCCAATACGCCGAGGCAACTGGCCCACCCGGCGAAGGCATGGCCCCAGGCGGGAATGAAAAATAGCGCGGCATAAATCAGGATGCGTCCGCCGAGCGCCATACTGCGCTGGGTCTTGATCAGGCGCAGGATGTAGCGGCGGTCTCGTTCACCGCGTGAGTCCATCACTTCATCGCGGATGGCATCCAGCTCGCGGCCGAACTCTTCAATCTGTGCGGCATTCAGGTTGACCGGCAGGGCAGTGGGGGTGTTCATGCGCTCTCTCCCTCTTGTTATGTGGCGGCACGATAGTCGGGATGTCGTGCTTTTCTGTGCATGTTGAAACGCAATCAGATATCGATTTCGCAATCACCGGCGGCGGCGCAGATACATGGCTGTACGATGCTGCCAGTTTCGTTCACCAGTTGGCCGGTGCGCAGGTCGCGCACACAGCCAGACAGGAGTGTCGTGTCGCAGGCATGGCAAATGCCCATGCGGCAGCCGTGCGCAGGATTCAGCCCGGCATCTTCGGCAACACGGAGCAGACTGGTGGTGGAGTCTGCCGTGGCCATGATGCCGCCTCGCGCAAATTTCACCTGGCCGCCGACGGCATCCGCCGGTACAGCGGCAAATGCCGCGCGGAATCTTTCCACATGCAGGCGGCGCGATAGACCATCGCGCTCCCACAACGCCTCTATTGCGCCCAGCATGTCTTGCGGGCCGCAGGCATAGCATTCACGCTCGCGCCAGTCCGGGCACAACTGGTTGAGCTGGGCTTCGCTGAAGTGACGTTTTTCGCGTTGCTCCTCGCCCAGTTCGCGCGTGAAAACCGGCTGGAAGCGGTAGCGTGGGTGTTGCTGCGCGAGCGCTGCGATTTCCTTGCCGAAAATGACATCGAATTCGTGCGGAGCGTAATGAATATGAACGCTGTCAGGCAGGCGCTCCTGTGCGACCAGGCTGCGCAACATGCTCATGGCGGGCGTGATGCCACTGCCAGCGGTGATGAACAACGGCTTCACCGGTTGTGCATCCGGCAGATAGAACTCGCCTTGTGGCAGGCCGATGGGAAGGTAATCGCCCACTTTCAGATCACGCACGATATGGCGTGAAATGCGTCCACCCTCAATGACCTTGACGGTGATGGTGAAACAGCCGTCGTCACGTTCTGGTGCAGAAGAAATCGTGTAGGTGCGCGTGTAGTGCATGCCGCCGACCGGAATGCCGACGCGCACATGCTGGCCGCCACGATGGCCACGCCAGTTCAGGCCGGGCTTGAGGGTGATGGTGCGCGAGTCGCGTGTTTCATCCCAGACCTTGACCACGCGTGCCTGCAACTGGTGTGTCGTCCACAAGGGGTTGACCAGTTCTACGTAGTGCGACGTGCGCAGTGGGTAGGCAAACAAATCGGTGATGCGGCCAATGGCAGAAAGTACGGGGTTGGGACGCGGGTCCCGGGGTGCCTCGGAGGTCATGGCGTTCTCCCTTTTTCCTGCTCGGCAGGGGGATGTTGTTATGGGGGTGGAACAAATGGCGCTAGCCTTTTCGGCGGCGGGCCTGCGTTTCAGTGTACGAGAGAAAGACCGCCTGTATGCACGTCTTGTCGTGATGTTCAGTGCCTTGTCGGGCATTTCTGGCTGTATATGGCGTCGCAAAAGTTGTCTGGCCAGTCACGCGTTTGCCTGCGCTGCAATTGAAGCGCAGGGGATGGTGGGGTGTCAGGGGTTTGCGGATGCGCCGTTTTCGGGCCTGGGGGGTGGTGCCCTGCGCTGCTGGGGTGGCGCGTTCGAGCCGTCGTTGTGGCCAGAATTCGGGTGGCGGACCTTGCCGGTTGTCTGCTCGCGTCGTGGCGGCATCCGTCAGCCGTGTACCGCCGGATGCGGATATCGCAGAATCCGCACTATGTCGTGCGCCGCCGATGCGCACGGACGGGAATGAATAAGGAGATCAGGGCATCATGAGTACACAGGCTCCGCTTGAGCCCGACGCCGCCGTCTACAAGACGTTGCTGGAGTCCACCAAAGCCATTCCCTGGCGCATCGACTGGAAAACAATGCAGTTCAGCTATATCGGCCCGCAGATTGAAGCTCTGCTCGGCTGGACACCCGCCAGTTGGGTAACGGTAGACGACTGGGCCAATCGCATGCATCCGGATGACCGTGAGACGGTGGTGAATTTTTGCGTGGCGCAATCACAAGCCGGTGTTGATCATGAGGCCGACTATCGCGCCCTGACGCAAGACGGACGCTATGTGTGGATTCGCGATGTCGTGCATGTGGTGCGCAAAGAGGGCGAGGTCGAGGCGCTGGTCGGCTTCATGTTCGACATCAGCGAGCGCAAGAAGAACGAAGAAGAATTGTTGCGTTTGCAGCAAAGTTTTGAAGCGCTGTCGCTGCGGGATGGCCTGACGGACATTCCCAACCGACGCATGTTCGATCAGGTATTGGCGCGGGAGTGGGCCAGTGCCATCCGCAACAGCCAGCCGCTTGCGCTCATCCTGCTCGATATCGACTTCTTCAAGCAATACAACGATCACTATGGGCATGTGGCGGGCGATGATTGCCTGCGCCGCGTGGCGCGCTTGTTGGAAGAGGCGGCTTCACGACCACGCGATTTTGTGGCGCGCTACGGTGGTGAAGAGTTCGTACTGGTGCTGCCGGAAACCGATGCCGAGGCCGCGCTCACAGTAGCCGAGCGTTGCCGCCACCTGGTGCTGGAGGCCGCTATTCCGCATGCGACGTCGACGGTGGCGCCGCATTTGACGGTGAGCATGGGGGTGGGCTCTGTGCTGCCGACAGACCCAGGCGCCATGGGTGACTTCGTGAATGCCGTCGACAAAGCGCTGTACAAAGCCAAGCAGCAGGGGCGCAATGCTGTGGTTGCGCTAACAGCGGGCTGAAAAAGCCGGGGATGGGCGTTTTTCAGCCCGCTGTTAGCGCAACCACGGCATCGCTCCACGCTGAATCCATCACTCAAGCGGGATGGATTCGCGACCCAGCCATTTCTGCCCGGGAGGCCGCTTGCTGAATGTTCCTGTACTTCTGTTGCGAAAAAAAAGGGAGTCACGGCAGTGACTCCCTTTTTTTATGGCTGCGAGCCATCCTGTATTCAAACCATTACTGGAGATAGTAGCGCATCGGTTTGGATATCATTTTCAGGATCCAATCACTTTTCCGCAAATATCCTTGGAATTTGTGGGGAAGGGTTCTGTCATCTGTGCAGCATCAGTAATCAGTGTGCTGGTGATGGAGTTGCCCAGCATCGGTTCAGTGTTGGTGGCGCGTGAGTCTGCGCCAAGAATGAGTCCGATATGTGTCACTTCTGGTGGAAGTGCGCCGTGATAGCCCTGATCTACACCATTCAGCGTATATCCGATCATCCGAGTGTTCATATTGATATATATACCCACCTTGTAGCCAGGCGGGAGCGGAAGATTGGTCAGCGCACCGTTTCCAAAGCTGCCGGCTCCATATTGTTCAGTATAGGGAATGGTGATGGCAGTGTTGTTCGCGCCAGAGAATGCAGCAACGATCACGCGAAAGCGATAGGTAATTGGGGCGCTGGCGAGCATCACGAAAAGATTCTGGTTGCCGACAGATTCCGGAGTTTGCGGAACAAAGCTGTCGATACGCATTTCGAATGCGACGATACCCGAAGATGGGAGGGCAATATCACCCTGCTGGCCATCGAGTGCAGCAGTGACAAATTTGTTGCTAGCCGCAATGAAGTGTTTCTCTATGCTGGCTGTATCGTGGATGGAGTACGATGCAGTTTGCCCGCTGATGCTGGTAAATGGAGGATACGTCAGCGGCGTATATTGCTCCTGTGTTGCATCAAGTGGATATTGGCATGAGCAGTTTGCGACGTCGCCCTTCTTTGGTTTTTGTCCATGTTTTTTTCCGGACTTGCTCCAGTCTCCGAAATTATGGCCAACGGGCTTCCAGTTTGCATGGATGGAGTTGAGCGGCTTTGATATTGCCGGTTTTCTTTCTGTCGATGGTTTACCGGAGGCGAAACTATTGCCGGCAGGGATGAGAGCAATGATTGCGGCAGCGAGTATGAATTTATTCATCGTCATTTCCTTTTTGTTGATGACCAGCGCTTCATGCGAGGTGCTTAAGATGTTGATGGCCAATCCGTTAGTTGGCAATAATATTCTGGCAGACTTCATGTCTTACTCAGCCATTTTGCTGACTAATTGGTCGCTCTTTTGATTGGTCATATTGAAGTGAGTTTTTGAGGGATGATCAGTTCAACGCTTACGGAGTCAGGGTCTACGGCTCATCAAATTGCATGATGATTCGTTCAACAGGATGAGCATTATCACCGCATCCGCATCCGCATCCGCATCCGCATACGGCCCTGATTGCGACGCGGTGACATCCTTGTTTTCGTGGCAAGCCTTCAGGCGATCAGGTTTTTTGTTAAAAATGGCCCCGTACAGCGGGGTTTTTTCTTGCCCGCAAAACACCCTCAGCGTTCGCCTTCGCGGAATTCGCTCGGCGTCATGCCGGTCCAGCGGCGAAAGGTGCGGCTGAAATTCGAGGTGTCTTCGTAGCCCAGGCGTTCGGCCACGGCCTCCACGCTGGTGTCGGTCTGTAGCAGCAGCCAGCAGGCCAGTTCTTCGCGCACGGCGTCCAGCAACTGCTGGTAGGTACTGCCTTCCTCGCGCAGGTGGCGGATCAGCGTGCGTGACGACACATTTTCCTGCGTCGCCATTTCCACAATCGACGGATAGTGGCCCGTGCAGCGCGCAAGCCGCGACTGCACGCGCTGTGTCACGCTGCCGCCTTGCTGTTGTTGTTGCCACTGGCGCTCACATTCGCGTTCGGCCACGCGCAGTGCTTCATTGTCGAAAGAAAGGTTGGAGCGTTGCAGAAAGCCTTCGGGCAGCGTGGCGCAGAGCCGCGGCTGGCCAAAGCGGTTGTGCGCCACCAGTCGCCGGTATTCCGGCGCCCAGTCGGGGGCGGGGAAGGGCCAGTCGATGCTCACCCCTGTGTGCAGCGGCTGGCCGGTGACGGCTTCCAGCAGGCGGAGCAGCGTGGCGGTGAGATAGCCCAGCATGAATTCGCGCAGCGCCGGCACCTCGATGTGTTCGATGGCCACAATGCAGGCCGCGGCGCCGGGCTCTATCGCCACACCGTAAATGCGCTGGCGCAGCGGCATGTAGCGCTGACAGAGCAGCAGCGCCTCTTCCACGTTGCGGCTGGCGGCCACGGCCTGGCCCAGCGCGCCGTGCAGCGAGAGTTGCGCGTTGATGCCGACCTCCAGCCCTAGCCAAGGGCAGCCGCTCAAGGCCAGCGCATGCGCCACCAGCCGACGGAACTGCTCGAAGCTCAGGAAGCGGTTGTCGGCATGCAGCGTGTCCCAGTCCAGACGGGTGCCGGCGGTGATGTCGGCCGCGCTGAAGCCGCGCCGTACCAGCTCGGCACAGAGCAGGCGCGCGTACACCGGGTGGATGGCAGGCTGCAGCCAATGGTCGGGCGTCGGGGGCAGGGCGGTCATGGCGGAGCCGGCGGTAGGGAGTGTCGCGGAGTTTGTCACCAAATGACGAATTGATGCCATCTTCTGCGGTTATTTCGGGCGGTCGTTCAGCGGAGTCTGTCACTGTCCCGCGCTGTCGCGCTGCTACAGGAGCCCCCCATGACCACGACGAGCCTGTCCTCTACTCACGGCAAGACCCACGCCGCCACCGAGCCCTACCGTGACCGCAAGCGTTACGCCTGGCTGCTGTCGGTGATTGCGCCGCTGGCCGCGCCCGCCGGTCCCTGGCTTTACCTGCAGACCGGCCAGACCGTCTGGCTCTGGGCCTTCCTCGCGTTTTTCTATTTCGGCATTCCGCTCCTGGACCGTCTGTTCGGCGAAGACCGCAGCAATCCACCCGAATCGGCCGTGCCCGCGCTCGAAGCCGATAGCTATTACCGTTACATCACCTGGGCGGTGGTGCCGATCCTCTGGCTCAGTTTCATTTACAACGTGGTGTTCCTCGCCACGCACGAACTGCCCTGGTACCTGTGGCTGCTGGTGGTGATCACCACCGGTAACGTGCTCGGTTTCGGTCTGAACCTTGGTCACGAGCTGGGCCACAAAAAGAGCTGGCTGGCACGCAAGCTGGCGCTGCTCACGCTGGCGCTGGGCGGCTACGGGCACTTCAGCGTCGAGCACAACCGCGGCCACCATCGCTGGGTGGCCACACCGGAAGATCCGGCCAGCTCGCGCATGGGCGAGAGCATCTGGCGCTTCGTGTTCCGCGAAATGCCGGGCGCTTTCTTCCGCGCCTGGGACCTGGAAGCCGAGCGTCTGGAGCGCAGTGGCAAGTCTGAGTGGAGCCTCGGTAATGAAATCGTGCAGGCGGGGCTCGTCACCTTCGTGCTCTACGGCACGCTGATCGCGTTCTTCGGCACGCCGATGATTCCGCTGCTGATGGCGGTGGCGTTCTGGGGCGCCTTCCAGCTCACCTCGGCGAATTACATCGAGCACTATGGCCTTGTGCGCAAAAAGCTGGACAACGGCCGCTACGAGATGACACGCCCGCAGCACAGTTGGAACAGCAACCACATCGCCAGCAACCTGGCGCTGTTCCACCTGCAGCGCCACTCCGACCATCACGCCAACCCCACGCGCTCGTATCAGTCCTTGCGCGATTTTCCGGAGCTGCCGACGCTGCCGGTCGGTTACTTCGGCATGTTCCTCTTGGCCTATGTGCCACCGCTGTGGTTCCGCGTGATGGACCGTCGCCTGATCGAGGCTGTAGGTGGCGATGCGTCGCGCATCAACTTTGAGCCGGCGAAGCGCGCACGACTGATGCGCCGTTACGGCCTGCGGGAGGTTGTGGCGCCGGCCGCCTAAGTCCTCCAGGGAGTGGCGCTGACATGACGGGTCAGTGTTGTGGCGGCGCTGAAAACTCCGCTCACCAAGGCCCGCGGGCGGCGCAGCCGAATGCGGGCCTGCGGCGCCCTGTCTGCGCAGGGATGACAGCAGACAACGCGTGCAGCGGTTTCCTAGGCCGGATGGCTGGTTGGCGGCAGTGGCGTCGCGGCCTGTGCGCGCCGCCATTGCAGCGGGGTGTCACCGCTCAGCGACTTGAAGGCACGGCTGAAGGCGTTGCCGCTGTTGAAGCCGGTGCGATGGGCAATCTGTTCGACGCTGAGGGTGCTGCTTGCCAGCAATTCACGCGCCAGCGTGTACCAGACGTCGTTGGCCAGTTGCTTGAAGGAGGTTGCCTCTTTCGCCAGCTTGCGCGTCAGGTTGCGCGGGGAGTGATGAACGCTGTCGGCAAACGCCTCCAGCGTCGGGAACTTGCCCGCGCGCGCCATCTGCAGCAGCTCGCCGTGCACGAAGGCGGCAAAGGTCTGCGTGGCCATGCGCGCCTGCATCTCGCTGTCCAGCAACGAACGCGCCAGTTGCGAGGTGGCGCCGTTCGGGCGGCGCGTCTTCAGCGCGAGGTAGCGCGAGTCACTGGTGAGTCCGTCGAAGTCGCTGTTGAACACCACCTCGCAGCCGTAGGCCTCCTGATAATCCTTCAGTCGGGAGTGGCCGTCGCGGTCGACGCCGCAGGCGTGCCGGAAATGGATGGTGCGCGGAATGTCCTCGCCCATGGTGTCGCGGCTGATGATGTTGATGATGCCGACGCTGAACTCCAGCAGGGGCCGGTTCAGCTCCCCGAAGTCCACATCCAGCGTGAGCACCAGCCGGCTGGTGCGCGGGCCTTCCACCAGTTCGACCTTCATGCCGGGAACCAGCAGGGGCGCGTAGCGGATGCCGACCTCCAGCGCGTCGCGGGCGCTGAGCGAACTGAGCGCCGCCAGTCCGACAAAGCCGAGGCTGGTGGCCGAGTAGGCGCTGAGCCAGTCCTTGAGGCGGATGCGTCCGCGGGTGCGTTCCCGCAGCCACTGGTGCAGGGTGATGAAGGTGTCAGCGTCGAGGCTGAAGGCCGGGTCGTCGAAGCGGGTCCGGTCGACGCCCAGATGGTTCAGCATGTCGTCGACGCTGATGCCCAGGTCGCGCGATTCGAGCACATGCCGCATGGGCTCGAGCAGGGATTTCGGGAAGCGGAGAGCTTTGCGCGCGACGCTCATCGATGGCGGCTCAGTCCGTGGGCATGCCGCCGAATGTGCCCGGCGGGCCAGCGCTTGTCGAGCGTCCGGCGGCGGGCGGTTTGTCCGTTCCGGTGCGGATTATGGCCGCAATCGTGGGCGCGCCCTGCCTAGAGTTTCCACCAGCACAAGGAGGCAGGCCGGTGCGACAGGCCGTGTGCCGGCCCGTCTGGCGACGTCCGCTGCGCCAAGGGGGGGGCTGGCGGCAGGGCGCGGCACCGGATTCAACCGCCAGCGCGTTGTCGCATGCCGCGCGGCAAAACAAAAAAGCCATGGCCTGATGGCCAGCACAGGGAGCAGCACCATGAACGGATACCCCTTTCTCGGCCGCCAGGCCGGCGCCGGCGTGTTGCTCGCGTTACTGCTGGCGCCATGCAGTGCAGCAGCGCTCACCGCTGCCGACGCCGCCGGCGCACTGGCGCAGCGCTGCGTCGCCATCCAGTCGCCGGGCACCGGCGAATACTATGCCGGCTCGCTCAACCTGCTCGGCACCGAGCTGCTCTACCGCTTCCGCGGCGTGCCGCTTTCTGGTGCCGCGCGCTTTTTCCTGAAGCCGGCCGCACCGGGCGTGTTCCTGCTCACTGATCACGAAGGCAAGTACCTCTCCAGCCTGGTGCCGCAGACGGAAGTGGCAGCGCCGGCACCGGGGCTGAACACCGAATGGCGGGTGACGGGGCGCGAAGTCGCCCCCGGCAGCTTCCAGTTCCAGTTGCAGAACCGCCTGACCCAGGCGCCGATCCAGAAGGAATACCTGCGCACCGACTGGGTGAAAACCTGGTGGGGCGGCTACCCGGTGCTGACGCCGGTGGTGGAAAAGCATTTCCGCCTGGTCGCGCAGTCCGGGTGCCGGACCTATCCGGAAATCACCAGCAATGTGCGCGGCGACCCGAGCCGGCTCAAGGGCAGCGTGAGCGCGCCGGTGCGCGGCGTTGTCGATGCCCACACCCACATCACCTCCTGGGAGTTCATGGGCGGGCGCGTGATGCACGGCGCCGCCTTCCACCGTTATGGCGTGCCCTTCGCGCTGGACGACAGCCGGCGCACGCACGGCCCCAACGGCTCGCTGGACCTGATCGGCAACATCTTCGTGTACGGCAACCCGGCGCATCAGTACGACACGCGCGGCTGGCCGGATTTCCCCTGGTGGCCCAACCACGTGCAGCTGACGCACGGCGGCTATTACTACAAGTGGATGGAGCGCGCCTGGCTGGGCGGCCTGCGCCTGACCGTGACGCATCTGGTCGAGAACGAGGTGCTGTGCAACGTGCAGTCCACCATCAACCCGGTGGGCTGGGTGGGCGCCAACAGTTGCAACGAAATGGACAGCATCCGCCTGCAGGCGCGCCGCCTGCGCGAAATGCAGGACTACATCGATGCCCAGTACGGCGGGCCCGGCAAGGGCTTCTTCCGCCTGGTCACCTCACCGGCGGATGCGCGACGGGTGATTGCCGACGGCAAGCTGGCGGTGGTGATGAGCGTCGAGGCATCCGAAACGCTCAATTGCGGCGCACGCGATTCCTGCACCGTCGCCAGCATCGAGGCCGGGCTCACCGAACTCTACAACCTGGGCATCCGCGGCCTGTTTCCGGCGCACAAGTTCGACAACCAGCTCAGTGGCGCCGTACTGGAAGACGGCTTCATCAACATCGGCGAGGCGATCTCGACCGGGCACTACTACGAGAGCGAACACTGCGACGAACACACCCGCGGCAAGGCCATGACCTCCGGATTCCCCGTCATCGGCGAGATTCCGCTGGTGGGCGGCCTGCTCGGCCAGATCGGCTTCACCCCGCACTACGAAGGCCACGCCGACCACTGCAACATCCGCGGCCTCACCGACAAGGGCATCTACCTCATCAACCGCATGATCGACCTGAACATGATCATCGACCTCGACCACCTGAGCGCAAAAGCGGCCCGGCAGGTGATGGACATTGTCGAGGCGCGCGGCTACAGCGGCGTGGTCAGCTCGCACAGTTTCATGGCCGACGCGAAAGACGGCTCGCTGCACCGCGACTTCCAGCGCCTGCTCGATGCCGGCGGTTTTGTCGCGCCCTACAACCAGGGCGCGGAGGGCAGTCGCAACAGCATTCCGCGCTACCTGGCCGCGGTGAAGAAGACGCCCTATCTGAAGGCGGTGGGCATCGGCACCGACATGTCCGGCCTCGGTGGCCAGCCCGGGCCGCGCAGCAACGCCGCCTCCGATCCGCTCGTGTATCCCTTCACCAGCGAGTTCGGCCTGATTTTCGACCGGCAGGTGTCCGGCAAGCGCACCTTCGACCTCAATGCCGATGGCATGGCGCACTACGGCATGCTCGCCGACCTGCTGCAGGACATGCGCCTGCGCTCGGGGCCGGAGGTTTACGAGGCCGTCATGCAATCCGCCGAGGGCTACCTGCAGATGTGGGAGCGGGCGGAGGCGAACACCACCACACGGCACGCGACGCCGCGCTAGCGGCGCGTGCCGCCACCCCTGACACAAACCCTGACACAAAACGACGACCTACCCTTGGAGGCACCATGACATCGCACTGGCTGAAAGCCCTGTTCCTTATCCTCGCCGGCCTCGCCCCGGCGGCCCATGCCTACCTGCCGCTGGTGGACAACCAGCCGCTGGCGTTCCGCTCTTGCCCGCTGGACAGGCCCGTGTCCACGCAGACCCTGCTCGGCCACATCGGCTCCATCAACATCGACTGCCGGGTGAACGGCATCGATGTGGTGTACACGCTGACGGTGCCGCCGGGCTGCGAGAAGGGCGGCTGCGGCCTCATCCTCGACGTGCACGGCATGACCATGAACGCCAGCCAGCAGAACGCCGGCACGAAATTGCGCCAGCATGGGTGGACAGCCAAGCAGTATGGCGCGCCGACGCCCTTCATCGTGGTCCAGCCCAACATGACGGACCTGTTTGACCGCGAGAAGATCCTGGACACCGACTCGATTGCGGATCCTGACCAGTTTTCCGGTGGCGCCTACCTGAACGAGATTCCCAACATCAACTTCTTCGTCAATCACCTGATCGCCCTTTACCGGGTCGATACGGCGCGGACGCATATGTACGGCTTCTCCCGCGGCGGCAACACGGTCAATGCCTTTTATTGCGAGCTCGGCCTGTCCAGTGTCTTCGCCAGCTACGGCATCGGCGGGCATGGCTTCCGCTGCCCGCCGCACAAGCCCGTGATGCTGATTGTCGGCGACAGCGACAACCGGCATCCCGGCGCCATCGCCGACGCCGAGGCCCGGGTGCGCGCACTCGGTGGCGTCACCACCACCGCCATCGTCAACGACCCCGGCTATGTCACGCCGCGCTACGTTGTCACCTGGGCCGGCCTGCAGCGCCAGGGCCGTCACCATCACCTGCGCCTGCAGCGCGGCAATTTCCGCCTTGAGACCCTCCGCCACAGCGGCAGCACGCTGCCGCTGGCAGGGCACTGCCATCCCTCGCGCGACTACAACAGCTGGCTGGTCTGCCACGCCAACATGGAGACGGGTCGCAAGCTCATCGACTTCTTCATCCAGAACCCGCGCCGCTGATGCCGCATGCAGGGGGCAGGCGTGTGGCGGTACCTGCCGGCCGGGTTTCCTCCGCGTGGGTCAGGGATGTTTAACAACAATTAACGGCTTGCTGAAAAATGCTTTTCAGCAAGCCGTTAAGCCCGGCCCCCGGGGTTCATTGATTGCCGGTAGATGCAGGCGCTGTTGCTGTCCGTTCGGGACGTCAGTACAGGGCCGGAGTGGGCCTGCCAATAGCTTTAGCGCGCCAACAGGCTCTCGACCGCCTTCAGGCTACCGGGTTCATTCGCCAGCTCTTTCACCGCAAAGGCCTCGATGGCCTTTTCGTGGGCATAGACGTAGGCAAAGAAGTCCTGCTCAGCGTCGCCGCTGTTCTGCTTCAGGCGCAGGAATTTTTCCTGGAAGGGCTGCGTGCCGTCGCGCAGCAGCCTCATCGCGAGCTTCCAGGGCATGAGGCCCAGTGCCATGCCCTCGGCGTAGCCCTTCAGCTCCCAGCCCTTCGGCTCGACCACGGTCTGGCCAGTTCTGGCCATGTACGCCAGATAGCGTGCCAGCGTCTCTTCTTCCAGTGCTTGCAGTGTCAGCCACTTCGCTTTCCGCTCCGCATTCCGCGTCAGTCGCGCGGCCGTGGCAAATACCGCCTTGCCGTAGACTTCCGACTCGTGAATGCGCTGTAGGTCTTGCTTGTACTGGGGGTAGCTCATCTCTCTCTCCTTCCTCCTTCAGGGGGATGCGGGCCTGCCCTCACCTGACCGTGATGGTGTAGCTGCGCTGGCTCTGTAACCCGTTGGCCGCATAGGTCGTTACTGCGATCTGGTTGGTGCCGATGACCAGGCTCGCGCCCGGCATTTCGAAGGGCGCCACCCCGTCGTCCGTCACCAGTTGCCCGTTCACCCGGAACTGTGCACGCCCCGCCAGGCCGCTGGCATTGACGCGGAGAGTGCCGACGCTGCTGCGCACCACTGTCGCGCCCGGATTCAGCACGCTCGTGGGTATGCCGCCAGTGACAAGGACCAGATTGCGGATCTCCGGCGTCACGCCCTGGGCGCTGGGCATGACGTAGTCATCGATATGACTGGAGCCGAAGGCACGCCAGTTGCCGCCGATCGAGTTGATGAAGGACGACGGCAGATTGCCGGTGATGAACGGGGGGGCCTGCATCGGCTGGCGCCGCGGGTCGTTGCGTGCCGGTTGGTTGCGGTAGCGCAGAGCTTCGACCGTGAGGCCTCCAACGCCGGTCTTGGAGTGGCAGGCCAGGCAGAACTCGTTGGTGGTCGAGTCTGGGCGCGGTGCATCGTGGTAAAGGGGGCCTTCCGGGAAATGCAGGTTCGCACGGAGGCCGATGGCCCCGGCGGGCAGCCGGTGCAGCGCCGCTGTGCGGCCCTGAGCTGGCTCACCCATGTGGCAGGCATAGCGCGCCTGCGTTGGTTGCCCGCGCAGCCGCAGGGCCGTGCTGATGCGCTCGTGCATCGCGGCCGGGTAGAGCGCCGCCAGGCTGGCCATCTGGGCATTGCTGCCCACCGCCACCATCGTGCCGTTGGCCAGGTTGCAGATGCTCTCCGGGTCCGGCTGGTAGGCAAACACCTTGTACTCGTCCATCCAGCCCTTGAAGGGGCGGTAGTTAGCGGGCGCGGCGGTCGAATTGCCCCACAGCCAGTTCCACCAGCCGTCGTAGCGCGGCTCGTAGTCATGGTGGCCGCGCCCCAGTACCAGCGTGCCGCCCCGCATCTGGAACAGCGAACCGCGCTTGGCGACGAACTCCGTCCACGGAAAGCCGTTGACGTAAAGCGTGCTGCGGCCGTCCGGCGCCGTCTGCAGGCCCAGGTGGAACCAGCGCTGGCGCACAAGGCTGGACGGCACCAGCACCGCCTTCTGCAGCTCGCCATTGTTGTTGTAGGCCTGGAAGCTGGTGTTTGCGCCGGCCTCCTTCATCGTCAGCCGGCTCTTGTCCGGGAAGTTGAGGATCACCTGCTCATCGGCGGCGCCGAGCGCGCGGACATCGACGAACAGCGAGTGGAACCAGTAGGCGGTACTCATCGACTGCGGCTGCGCCGTGGGGATGTCGTAGAGCAGGTGCGTGTTCTGGCCGTTGAAGTACAGGCCTTTGCCTTTGACACCACCGTTGGCCACCGGCTCGATGCGTCCGTTCGCCACATCGCCTGCGCGCGGCACCACCCAGCGATCAGGCAAGGTAGTGGCGGCGTTCTGCACTTTCACCTGGCCGCGCCAGTCGCCCCAGAGCTTGTTCCAGCCGTCGTAGGCGGTCATGCGGAACAGACTGTCGTTGGCGGCCGAGAAGGCGGCCACCATGTCGGACACGATAAAGGCATGGTTGTTGAGCAAGTCGTCGAAGGCGAACTCGTCGGTGGCGACGCCGCTGCTGAGCGTCCACACCACGTCGTGCGGCCCGACCGGCTTCAGGTGCGGGTTGTAGTTCAGGCGGTGGTCAATGGTGTCGAACACCGAGGAATTCTTGACCAGATGGAACTGCGGCCGGCCGTCGCGGCCCTGCACCGGGTAGCCGTAGCGATCCTTCAGGGCGATCAGGCTGTTGGGTTCGCTGTGGCTGAGCGAGCGCGAACCGCCAATCTCCACGCTGGGGTTGCGGTTGGCGGTAACGGGCAGCGCCGTGCCCGGCTGATAGAGGTCCAACCAGAGCGCGTTGGACAGCGTCAGGCGGAAGTCCGCAAAGTTCAGCAGGTTGTCGATCACCACGCCTTTGCCCTTGCTCCAGCCGCCGAGCAGCATGAAGGTCAGGTCATTGGTGGCATCGCGGTCGCCGCGCTTGCAGCCATCATGCACACAACGGTTCGGGTAACGCTCCTTTGGCGAGAGGTAGCCGCCGCCAAACAAGTTGGCGTCGCTGATCATCAGCGACAAGACCTTGGCGTCCTTGTCGATCCATGGATAGGTGCCCTTGATGTCGGCGCCGTCGGGAATGGCGTTGCCCATCGGGTCGCGGAACGGGTACTTCGCAAACAGGTACTTGTCTTTTACGCGCGGGTCGAAGGGCGCGTGCGAGATGGGCTGGAGGTCGCCCCATTGCGTGACATCACAGGCGGGGCCGCCCGCCGGCGCCACCGAGTAGACCGTTTCATAATTGCCGGCGCGCATCCGCCCCGTGCCTGAATGGCGCCACACCAGCGGCAGGCCGGCGCGGCGCGCAATGAGCAGGCGACCGTCTGCCGGCGTGACCGGCTCGAACAGCACGCCCTGGCGGATGGGCGCCACCCGCACGTCGGGGCTGATATCGACGGCAGCGATGCGCGCCTGCGGCGTCTTCGGCTGGCTAACGCGGATGGTGAGCTGGCGGCTGAACAGCCGGTCCTGCGATTGCAACTGCGGCAGGTACTGCGTGCGGATGCCGCCGGGCTTGCCCACCTGCCCCGAGGTGTCATAGCTCTGCTGCACCGCAGTGCCGATCAGGGTCAGGTCGTAGCAGTCGTCACTGCCGCAGGTATAGGGGTTGGCCTGTGCGGGCGTGGCCGGGGCCGCCTCGCAGAGCGTGGTGAACTGCGCCAGGCTGCTGCCCGGCAGGCCCCAGCGATGGTAGTCAGGCACCTCCCAGGTTTCCGGGTCGACGGTCGGTACGCCCGGCGCGCTGTCGACGAAGTGTTCCTGCAGCACTTCAGGGCGGTGCAACTGGATGCGCAGCGGCTCCGGCTTGCCATCGACGCCGCCGGTGTCCGCCACCACGCCCAGACGGCCGTCGCGTGTCCAGCGCAGCGGCGGCAGGTGCGGCCGGCGGAAACCGGTGCGGTGATTGACGGCGCTGACCTCACGGTTGACCAAGGGGATGTCCGGCGTGGTCATGGTCCAGCCCCAATCCCAGCGGCGGTCGGGCGGGTTGCCGGTGAACTTGTCGGCGCCGGTCAGCGACAGCAGGTAGAGCAGCCAGCCCGTCCGCGCCCCCAGCAGCGAGGCGCCATCCGGCAAGGCGCCGAAGCGCGCCTGCGACTCCTGGTAATACTGGCCGAAGTGCCAGTTCGACACGGCCAGGCTGTAGGGCGTGCGGTCCTGCCCGTCGAACCAGTCAACACTGGTGTCCGGCGCCTGCGGGGCCGGGAGCGCGCCGGCGTAGTTGTCGAGCTCGGTCGGGCTGGCGAAGTGGGTGGGTAGCTGTGCGGTCGCAGGCCAGGTCAGGGCCAACAGGGTGGCCGCGCAGGCCAGCCGGAACCGGATTGTCGTCGGGTTGCCGCGCATGGGAGGGTCCTCCTTGAGGGGGTGGGTCTCTGCCGGCGACGGGATCTGCGCCCCTGGCGGCTGCCGAATGATGCAAGAGGTTACTTGCATCATGCAAGAATATCCTTGCATTTGACGGACCGACGGTTAAGGCTGCCTGGAGGGGTTGATGGGGGCGGGCACACTTGCGCTACCCTGCGCCCGATAACAGGCGAACAGGAGAGGCAGCGCATGGCGAAACCGGCGGAACAGCGGCACCTGTCCGGCCCCGGCAGCAAGGAGCGCGGGAAAACCCGGACCCTGCTGATCGACGCAGGCCTTTACCTGTTTTCACGAAAGGGCTTTGACGGCGTATCGGTCGGCGAGCTCGAGGCGGCGGTCGGCCTGAAAGCCGGCAGCGGCAGTTTTTACCGGCACTTCGCCGACAAGGAAGCGCTGCTCAAGGCGGTCATGGAACGCGAGGTCGAGAGCGCCCGGGCGCGCCGCTCCAACGAGCTGGACGCCCTGGCCGATGCCGACAGGGACATCCGTGCCGCCCTGGTGGCTCAGTTCAGGCTGACCCTGCGGGGGATGCGGGACAACCTGGAGCGCGCCAATCTGCTCAGTCGTGGCGCCGAGCATTTTCCGGAGCTCAAGGCCGAGTTGCGCCAGCGCCTGGTGCAGGATGCGCTGGAGTCCATTTCACGTGTGTACCGCCAGCGCATCCAGGCGGGCGAACTGATCGACGCCGATCCGCAGGCGCTGGCCGTCGTGGTGCAGAGTGCACTTTACGGGTATGCCGTGGCGGAGGCCGGCTTCGGCAGCTCTCCGGATCCGCAGGCGGAAGAAGACGCCCTCATCAATGCGATGGTAGCGATGCTGGTGCATCTGCCTCGTGAGCGCACGGAGCGCGCCTCCAGCACGCCACTCCCCTGACATGATGGGAGGTGAAAGTCATTCTCGAAGGTCATGTTCGAAGGCCATGCTCGAACGGATGGGCCGCAAGGTCGCCGACGAGATCTGGCGGGCCAACCCAGTAGCGGCGTGATGGGTTGCCCCGAGGATGACTGGTTTTCGGGCGTGGCCACTGAGGTTTTGGTGTAGATAAAATAGAAAGCCCCGCCTTCGCGGGGCTTTCTATTTCACGCTTCCATGACTCCGATGCTGAAGGGATATTTTGCAAGTCGTGACAACGCCGGGGAGAGTGGCCCCGGGCAAATACAAGGCGCCATTTTCATGAGGTGTTGCGTCAGGCCGCCGGGAAATGTTGTGCGATGGAGTAGCGCCCGGCCTGAGCCGGAACCGGCGCCGCAGCGATGTGCGCGGCCAACATACGGCGAGGCGTTCCGTCGCCACAAAAGGGCTGATACAGTCGGGCATTGGCGTGCAGATGCTGCCCCAAAAGTCCCGCAGAAGACGGGATGCCCGCAGGAAGCGGGGCACAAGCCACTCGATAAGGATGCAGCACTCTTGGCCACCCTCATTCCCGCACTCAACAGTTGCAAGCCCCGGATGACCTCCGGCGAGCGGCGCTTGGCAGAGCGGCTGGAAGAGAAGCTCGAAGACGATTACCTGCTCTGGTTCGACGTACCCATCGGCAATAGTGGGCGGCACCCGGATTTTCTGGTGCTGCACCCGCGCCGTGGTTTGCTGGTGCCGGAGGTGAAGGACTGGAAGCTGGAAAGCATTAAGGCCATGGACAAGGCCTCGGCCACGCTGCTCCTGCCCACGGGCGCCAAGCGTGTGCCCAATCCGTTCGAGCAGGCGCGGGTATATCCAGAAATGACTCTGACCCCTTTTCTAGCCCCCCTAGGTGCGCTCAAGGAACTGGTTAACTGATGGGGGCGGCTCATTGGGGCTTTTGGGTAAAGATTGTTGATTATGTTAATAATGAGTGTGGATTTATAACGGTTTCGTTATTCTTGCTATAGAAATGTCTTGGCAGGTTTTCTGGTTACATTTTATTTTCAGAGATGAGTGTTATCTGCTCAAAAGGGATCGGGGTTTAAATTGACCAACCTAATTGATGATGGCCAGCCAATTCGCATAACAGTACCAGCCTTGCGAGGGGATAAGTCTGGGTATAAATGGATGTTTTATTTGATCGCAGAGGTTGTCAGGAATCCAAAGAGGGGCTTTTTTGTTGATTTCAGACACTGCTCAAAAATGGACTATGGGATTATAGCTTTGTTTGGCGCACTTGCTAAGTATGTTGATTTCATCAATGGAAATAGTCGTCGTGGGATTGGTAGGTTTTTCAATACAAATGGGGTGCGTTTTTTAGAAAAGACTATGAGTCCGCTTATTGGTAAAAGTTTGATGGAGAATAATTTTCTCTCACATTTCTCTTATCAGGATAATCAGTCTGTTTCTGGGGGTAGTTATATTGGGTACAGGGAGCATGATAACTTTCTTGATCCCGATGAGATTATTTTCCATCTTGAAAATAATTGGCTTTCTGATGATCGCGTGATTTTGGCTACGGATCTAAAAAACGATATTGTTAGTCATGTTTATGAGGTTTTTGCAAATGCATACGGTCATGGCCTAAGGGACAATGGTATGGGGGCGGTAAGTTGCGGAGAGTACAACATTAAAAAAAAGGAGTTGCGTCTTTGTGTTGTTGACTTCGGTGCTGGTGTAAGTGACATGGTTAAGTCGTTTATTGATGAGGGGCTATCGGATACGGAGGCAATGCGCTGGGCGTTGAGTAGGGGCCATAGTACCCATACAGATAGCATGGTTAGTGGTTTGCCACGGGGACTCGGCTTTCATCTGCTTAAGGACTACTTCAAGAGACGATATGGCAGTATCGCTATATACTCAAACGGTTGCTATGCGTTAGCTGATGGAGGGGAGTACGAGGTTGCTTCGATTGGTGGTGTCCGATTTAAAGGGACTTTGGTTGATATCAAGATCAACTATAGTGCTTCATCGGGCCTCCGTAAGGGTGGTTCAAATCAAGATGTTCCGGCTTTTTTTTAGTTGAGTTAAGAGAATGAAGCGGATCAACGTATTGCAAGTCGTTGGCAAAAATGCTGTTTCAATGCAGAGTGGCTCTATTCTTCATGAAAGTATTGTCTCTGCATTGAAGGAGGGGGGGAGTGTTGAGTTGGATTTTAATGGGATCGAAATATTTGCTTCCCCCTTTTTTAATGCAAGCATTGGATTGCTGCTGAAGGATATTGATATTGATCAGCTACAAGAGAAAATTAAGCTGGTTAACATATCTGATTTGGGTAAGGGGTTGCTAAATCAGGTTGTAGATAACGCACTGGTTTTTTACGGTAAAAAATAAAAATGGCAACAAAAATATCTCTAGATAGAGCAGTGGTGAGCCATAAGCAAAGTTATTTTATTGATACCAATGTGTGGTTTTGGTTTGCTGGTGGAGGTGTTGATGGTCAGAGTGGGAGAAGTTATCAAATTCACAGTTATCCTGCCTTTATTGGTCGTATCTTGGATGCGGGCGCTCCCATTTACCACTCCAGTTTAACCTTGGTAGAGCTTGCGCATGTAATTGAGCGTAAAGAGTATGAGCGGCAATTTCCTGCGAAAGAAATTGGAATAAAAGAATTTCGAAAGGATGACCGGACAAGAAAACTTATTCTTGGAACTGTAAAGGCGGCATGGGCAAGTATTTGTCAGGTGTCTAGGTGTCTTGATGAGCAATTAGGGGATGCCTTCTCTGCTGATGTATTGGCTTTGTTGGAAGAGGCGGAGTTGGATTCTTATGACGCTGTATATTGTGCCTTAATGAGTAAGCATGGCATCTTAAACATTGTTACGGATGATGCTGATTTAATGAATGTCAGTGGGATCACGCTTTTGACTGCTAATCGAAAAGTACTTGCAGCTTAGATGCCATTGTTGTGTGAAATAAAAAGCCCCGCATTGCGGGGCTTTTTATTTCCATCTTTTACAGCAGCAACTTACGCCAGCTGCGCCACATTGATCTTGCCCGCTTGCTCCGTGTACTCGGGGATGCGGTCAAAGTTCAGGTAGCGGTAGATGTCGCTGGCCATGCTGTCGATCTTGCCGGCGTACTCCATGTACTCGGCCACAGTGGGCAGCTTGCCCATCACGGCCGCCACAGCGGCAAGTTCAGCCGAGGCCAGATACACATCAGCGCCCTGGCCCAAGCGGTTGGGGAAGTTACGCGTAGAGGTCGACACGCAAGTCGTGTTCGGCGCCACACGTGCCTGGTTACCCATGCACAGCGAGCAGCCGGGCATTTCGGTTCGGGCACCGGCGCGGCCGTAGATGTTGTAGTAACCCTCTTCCATCAGCTGGTGCTCGTCCATGCGCGTCGGCGGGGCGAGCCACAGGCGGGTGGCGAGCGAACCGCCTTCCACCTTGTCGAGCAGCTTGCCAGCGGCGCGGAAGTGACCAATGTTGGTCATGCACGAGCCGATGAACACTTCGTCGATCTTGGCGCCGGCCACTTGGCTGAGCGGCTTGGCATCGTCCGGATCGTTCGGGCAGCAGAGGATCGGTTCTTTGATCTCGTTCAGGTCGATCTCGTACACGGCGGCGTATTCGGCGTCCTTGTCGGCGCGCAGCAGCTGCGGGTTGGCCAGCCAGGCTTCCATGGCTTCGACACGACGGCCGATGGTGCGCGCGTCGCCATAACCCTGCGAAATCATCCACTTCAGCATGGTGATGTTCGAGGTCAGGTACTCGGCCACCGACTTCTCGGAGAGGGTGATGGAGCAGCCGGCAGCAGAACGCTCGGCCGAGGCATCAGACAGCTCGAACGCCTGTTCGGCCGTGAGGTGTTCCAGGCCTTCGATCTCGAGGATGCGGCCGTTGAACACGTTCTTCTTGCCCTTCTTCTCGATGGTCAGCTCGCCACGCTGGATGGCGGCGTAGGGAATGGCATGCACCAGATCACGCAGGGTGATGCCGGGCTGCATGGTGCCCTTGAAGCGCACGAGCACGGATTCCGGCATGTCCAGCGGCATCACGCCGGTGGCGGCGGCAAAGGCCACGAGGCCGGAGCCGGCCGGGAAGGAAATGCCCAGCGGGAAGCGGGTGTGCGAATCGCCACCGGTGCCGACGGTGTCGGGCAGCAGCATGCGGTTCAGCCAGGAGTGGATGATGCCGTCGCCCGGGCGCAGGGACACGCCGCCGCGGTTCATGATGAAGTCCGGCAGGGTGTGGTGGGTGTTCACGTCCACCGGCTTAGGGTAAGCGGCGGTGTGGCAGAACGACTGCATCACGAGGCCAGCCGAGAAGCCGAGGCAGGCGAGGTCTTTCAGCTCGTCGCGGGTCATCGGGCCGGTGGTGTCCTGGCTGCCGACGGTGGTCATCTTCGGTTCGCAGTAAGTGCCCGGGCGGATGCCCTGGCCTTCCGGCAGACCGCAGGCGCGGCCGACCATCTTCTGCGCCTGGGTGAAGCCCTTGCCGGTGTCGGCCGGCTGTACCGGGGTGCGGAACAGCGTGGAGACGGGCAGGCCCAGCGCTTCACGCGCCTTGGCGGTAAGGCCACGGCCGATGATCAGGTTGATACGGCCGCCGGCGCGGGCTTCGTCCAGCAGCACCGGGGTCTTGAGCGGGGCTTCGGCAATCAGCTGGCCTGCCTTGTAGGCGGTGACATTGGCCGTGGCGTGGTCGATCTTGAGGACGACTTCGTCGCCCATGTTCATCTGGCCCACGTCCAGCTCGATGGGCAGAGCGCCGGCGTCTTCCATGGTGTTGAAGAAGATGGGGGCGATCTTGGAGCCGATGCACACGCCGCCGTCACGCTTGTTGGGGATGTGCGGGATGTCGTTACCGAAGAACCAGAGCACGGAGTTGGTGGCGGACTTGCGGCTGGAGCCGGTGCCGACCACGTCGCCCACGTAGGCGACCATATTGCCCTTGGCCTTGATGGCGTCGATCTGCTTGATCGGGCCCTTCACGGTGTGTTCTTCCGGGGTGATGCCGTCGCGCGTGTTCTTCAGCATCGCCTGCGCGTGCAGCGGGATGTCCGGGCGGCTCCAGGCGTCCTGGGCGGGGGAGAGGTCGTCGGTGTTGGTTTCGCCGGTGACCTTGAACACGGTGATGGTCATTTCCGCCGGTACGTCCGGACGGCTGGTGAACCATTCGGCGTCGGCCCAGCTCTGCATCACGGCTTTGGCATTGGCGTTGCCGGCCTTGGCCTTTTCTTCCACGTCATGGAAAGAGTCGAACACCAGCAGGGTTTTCTTCAGGGCTTCAGCGGCCAGGGCGCCGAGGGCGGCGTCATCCAGCAGCGACACCAGCGGCTCGACGTTGTAGCCACCGAGCATGGTGCCCAGCAGGTACACAGCACGCTCTTTGGTCACCAGCGGGGAAGCGGCTTCGCCCTTGGTGACGGCGGCCAGGAAGGCGGCTTTCACATAGGCGGCGGGGTCGACACCGGCCGGCACACGGTTTTCCAGCAGATCCACGAGGAAGGCTTCCTCGCCCTTGGGCGGGTTCTTCAGCAGCGCGACCAGATCGGCCACCTGCTTTTCATCGAGGGCTTTGGGGGGGACGCCGAGGGCGGCGCGTTCTGCAACGTGTTGGCGGTAGGCTTCGAGCACGGTGGCTTCCTCTACTGGCTGATGCGGTTTGGGGTGGGCTGAAACGCCGCACGGCTTGTGGCTGCGGGCGCGCCGGATTGGGTGACGGCAGGCAACGCTTGCCAGTCGGCGGTGCAAAAACAGGCGCGGATTCTAGCGCTTTGGCGCTTGGCCGTTAAGGAAGCAAGAGTCGTTCCCGACGGTTTTCCGCAATTTTTTATTCAGCCGGGCCCGGTGGGGGCTGTTGGTGGCCCGAATCGGCCTGTCGGGAGAGGTGGGATAGGAGCGCCGAGCGACCTCATTTCCATACCCGGGCGGGGCTTGGCGCACGGGCGGCTCGCTATTTCCTCATTCCTGCGAAGCTAGGCAGTGCGGGTAGCTCGTCATTCCCGAGAAGCTAGCCAATGCGGGCGGCCCATCATTCCCACGAAGCTAGAGTAGGGCGGCTCGTCACTTCGTCATTCCCGCGAAGGCGGGAACCCAGCGTCTTTTCAGCCACCAGCTTTTTATGCGGATGACAGCCGGCGGTGGCCGCCGAGGGACCAAAAGTGGTCGCTTCCGGGGTCGGCCGGTGCCCGTTTCGTGGAGTGCCGGTGCAAAGGCGCGGGGCTTTCGCATTCGTGGGTGTGGCGCAGAGGGGCGCTGGCAGCCGCTTCTTGCGGCTCAGGCTCAGGCTCAGGCTCAGGCTCAGGCTCAGGCTCAGGCTCAGGCTCAGGCTCAGGCTCAGGCTCAGGCGAAAAGCGGGCGTCGGCGCGCCAGAGGGTCAGTCGGGCGCGGTACGGTCCAGCTCGCGCAGGGGCAGCGACAGCCGCTCCGGGTGCCGGGGCGTGATACCGCGATAGCAGGCCAGGATGTCCGGCAAATCGCGCTCGGGGTCGCCGGAGGGGGCGAGGGTCTTCAGGATGCGGACTTCACGCCGGCCATAGTCAAAGCCGATCACGATCACCGGCACGCCGGCCTGCCGTGCAATCCAGTAAAAGCCGGACTTGAACGCCGGAGATGAATCGCGGGTGCCCTCGGGGGCCATGGCCAAGAGCAGCTCGTTTTTTTCGCTGAACTTGCTGGCCGAAAACCCCACCAGGTCTTGCGACGATTCGCGGTTCACCGGCAGGGCGCCAAACCAGCGCATGAGCCCGGCCACGGGCCAGCGGAATGCCGTGTGCTTGACGAAAAATGACACGCGCATGCCTAAGGCCAGCAGCGCCGACACCACCACCCGTCCGTCGTAGTTGGAGGTATGTGGCGCGACGATGAGCACGGCCTTGGGCTCGTTCGGAAAGTCGCCTGTCACGCGCCAACCGATCCACCTGAGCAGGAGCAGACCGACCAGGCGGCTGAAGGTGTTGCCGCGTCGCGGCACGTGCGGACCAAGGGGAATGAGGCGGTCTGATGGCATGGCAGGGTAAAGGGTGGCCAGAATCGGGCGGCCATTCTAACCGTTTGCTGAAACAGCCCGGGATGGGCGTTTTCAGCAAACGGCTAACGGCAGGGAGCGGGCTCTGCCGACGGTTTCACGATGTGCACAATACGATGCTGCCGGCGCGCGGGGCTCGCGGTATATTGGCCGCACTTCCCCGGGGCCACACAATATGAACAAGCCCGTTGCCAAGACGCCTTTTTCTTTCCGCATCGATACGCGCTGGTGCCTTGATGAGCTGATGAAAGACGGCCGTATCAGCCAGCGCAATTCCAATCAGGCGTCCACCACCCCACGCACGCGCGAGCAGCTCAACTGGCATCCCCTGCAGGTGCTGGCGCAGTTTGATTTTGATGACGAAGGCGTAGCCGGCGGCAAGCTCGATCTTGAGGTGCTGACGGCCTGGCTGGCCGAGCGCGCCGGGCAGCCGGTTTTTCATATCGACCCGATCAAGATCCGGGCAGCCGACATCACCGCGGTGATGTCGTATGCCTTTGCCGAGCGCCACGGCATTCTGGCCGTGGTGGCCACCAAAGAAGAAGTTACGATTGCCTCGGCGCAGCCTTTCCACAACGAGTGGGAAGCCAATCTGCAGCAGAGTCTGGGCGGCCGAATCATCAAGCGGGTGATGGCCAATCCGGCCGATATTCACCGCTACACCATCGAATTTTACCGGCTGGTGCGCGCCATTGAGGGCGCCAACGCCAGCGACGGCGTGGCGCGCCAGTACGTCAGCAATTTCGAGCAATTGTTGGAGCTGGGCAACAGCTCGGCATCGCCGGACGCCAACGACCAGCACATCGTCAATATCGTCGACTGGCTGCTGCAATATGCGTTCGATCAGCGCGCCAGTGACATCCATCTGGAGCCGCGCCGCGAAGTCGGGCGCGTGCGCTTCCGGATCGACGGCGTGCTGCACAACATCTACGAATTTCCGCATCTCATCATGAATGCGGTGGTGTCGCGTATCAAAATCCTCGGGCGCATGAATGTGGCGGAAAAGCGCAAACCGCAGGATGGCCGTCTGAAAACCCGTAACACCAAAGGGCAGGAAACCGAATTGCGTCTGGCAACATTGCCCACCGCGTTTGGCGAAAAACTGGTGATGCGTATCTTCGATCCGGACGTGCTGGTGCGCGGCTTCAAAGAACTCGGCCTGATGGGCGAGGACTACGAAAAGTGGCAGAAAATGGTGACCGAGCCCAACGGCATCATTCTGGTCACCGGCCCGACCGGCTCCGGCAAAACCACCACGCTCTACTCCACGCTCAAGCAGTTGGCCACCGATGAAGTGAACGTGTGCACGATTGAAGACCCGATTGAAATGATCGAGGCCAGCTTCAACCAGATGCAGGTACAGCACAATATCGAGCTGGATTTTGCAGATGGCATCCGCGCACTCATGCGTCAGGACCCGGACATCATCATGGTCGGCGAAGTCCGCGATCCGGAAACAGCCGACATGGCCATCCAGGCCGCGCTGACGGGCCATCTCGTGCTGTCCTCGCTGCATACCAACGATGCGCCTTCTTCGATTACCCGTCTGGCCGACCTCGGCGTGCAGCCCTTCCTGATTTCCGCCACCGTGCTGGGCGTGATGGCCCAACGTCTGGTGCGCCGCCTTTGCCCGCATTGCAAGGTCGAAACCGAGTGCGACGAAAAAGCCTGGGTGCAACTGACGCAGCCATGGAAAGCGCCGGTGCCCAAAAAAGTGTATGCCCCCAAAGGCTGTCTGGAATGCCGCGATACGGGCTATCTCGGCCGCATGGGGATTTACGAAATCATGCTGTTGTCACATGAATTGAAAAGGATAATCAGCGAAGGCGCGCAACTGGGCGACGTGCGCAAACAGGCCTACAAAGAAGGATTGCTGCCGCTGCGGTTGTCCGGCGCACAGAAAGTGGCGCAGGGCATGACCACTATCGAAGAAGTATTGCGTATCGCTCCACTCAATTGATTGATCAAGGTGTTGTTTTGAAAAGAAAAT
>JAUXNL010000020.1 GCA_030684415.1 Moraxellaceae bacterium
GGGGGCTGCGGAACTCGCCTTTGCTGCGCAAAGACTCAGACAGTCCTCGCCCTTAATCCGCTGCCGGACTCCGCTCCTCGGCTCTCTCTATGGGGGGTGAAGGTCAAAGGCGCGCTTTGCTTCGCTCGCTTTGAAAGCAAAAGCAAAAGCAAAAGCAGAAGCAGAAGCAGAAGAGGGTGGGGCGGCAGGGGGCTGTGTGGAGGTGGATTGTTGTCGGATCTACGCAGCGCGGATGAATCCGCATTAGCGAGTGGTGATCGTTGCATTTTCTTGCTCCCGACGGTCCAGGGTTGACGCTGGGTTTGTGGGAGCGGCTTTAGCCGCGAAGATGCTGGACGCGGCTTTATAGGGAGGATTTTTCGCGGCTAAAGCCGCTCCTACAAGATTCACCATCCGCACGCGCCGGTGGTGAATTGCAGACGAATGTACGAATGAATTCGCATCTGCTGGTTTTAGCGAGCGCAGCGATGCGGTGGGAGCTGTGCGGAGAATTGAGGGCAGTCATTAGCCACAACGCTTGCTAAAAAAGCCCCATAGAGTGAGCCGAGGAGCGGAGTCCGGCAGCGGATCAGGGCGAGGACTGTCTGAGTGGCCGCGCAGCGGACGCGAGTTCCGCAGCCCCCGCTGACGGATGAGCACCGCAGGGCACCCCGCGCAGCGGGGCGAACGGCCCGGGGTGCGCGGGGTGCCCTGAGGGGGCGCGCACACGCCCCTTCAGGTGCCCGTCCGGCAAGAGGACGCGTCCCATTAAATAAACAACGTCACCAAGAATAAAAGCCCAAACAACCCCACCAGCCCAACAGCCGCACTCAGAGCCTGGTGCTAGTCCGGCACAAGACGCAGCCGATCAAATAAGCAACGCCACTTCAAAAAAACACACGGACGCAGCAACCCAAGCAGCAAAGCTCCGAATAAAAAGTCACTGGGTCTCCTCCTCGCCCCGTAGGAAGTACCCTTGGTAGGCACGAGGACGACGAAGGCGGCGCTACCAACCAGCAGCGCTCCGTCAGGCAACCGTCACGACGATTGCACCGGCGTATGACTCTCCGCCGCCTCCATCGGCGGCGCAAGCAACAGATACATCACCGGCGTCACCAGTCGCGCCAGAAACGTCGACGACACCAACCCCCCGATAATCACCCACGCCAGTGGCGAATACAGCGCGCTGCCCTGCAAGGCCAGCGGCATCAGGCCGCCAATCGCGGTCAGTGATGTCAGCAGAATGGGCAGGAAGCGCACTTCGCCGGCTTCTTGTATGGCCTCCATCAATGGCCGGCCCTCGGCGCGCAACTGGTGTGTGAAATCCACCAGCAAGATCGAATTCTTGATCTCGATGCCCACCAGTGCAATGAATCCGACTACTGCCATGAACGACAGCGAATAGCCGGACAGGAACAGCGCCACCAAGCCCCCGATGATGCCGAGTGGAATCACGCCGGCCACAATCGCTGTGCTACGGAAATTGCCGAATTCGAGAATGAGTACAGCCAGAATGCCGAACACCGCAATCATGGCGGCCGTGTTCAGGCCAGCAAAACTGGATTCGCGCGCCTCGCGTTGGCCCGCCGCCATGTAGCGGTAGCCGGCAGGCAGGTTTTCCTTGGCGAGTGCGGCGAGGATGTCGTCCGTGACTTTTTCGATGTTGTAGCCGCTGGCGGCATAGGCGGTGACGGTCACGGCGCGCTGGCGTTTGTAGCGCTGGATGACGTTGGGTGCGGTGACGAGCGTCGGCGTGGCAATCTGCTTCAATGGCAACGCAGCGCCGTTCAGGCTGGTGACATGAATGTCGTCGAGTGCGTCCAGCGACTGATGCCCCGCGGTGCGCGGCAGACGCACGCTGATGGCGTATTCGTCGCCATCGGGTTCGCGGAAGTTGCCCACGCTTTCGCCGGCAATGGCGAGGCGCGCGGTGCGGTCGGCACTGGCAGTGGGTACGCCGAACAGTGAGGCTTTTTGTGCGTCAATGCCCAGGTCGATGTCGGTGCGTGCCAGACGTACGGGGTTGGTCACATCGCGGGTGCCGGGTGTGGCCTTGATCAGGGTTTCCACGCGCCCGGCCAGCTCACGCAAGGTACTCAATTCCGGGCCGGTCAGGCGGATGGCGATCGGCGCGTCAATCGGCGGGCCATTCTCGAAAGGTTTGACGATGATGCGCGCACCCGCGTAGTCGGCAAACTGGCGCCGCAATTCATCAAAGAGCGCCGGTGTTTTCTGCGGATGGTACTGATGCACTTCGGCATAAACCTCGCCAACATTCGCGCGCGTCTCGCGCGGAAACACGTTGTAGAAAATGCGTGGATTGCCGCGACCGGTATTGCTGAAAGCGTATTTTATTTCCGGGCGTGCCAGCAGTGTCTGCTCGACAAACGTCACGGCGCGGTCAGTTTCACTGACCGAGGTGCCATCGGCGGTTTCGATGGTGATGAGGAATTGCGGCACGTCGGCATTCGGGAACAGTGAAAACCCGATCACCGGCACCAGGCCAAGCGTGGCCACAAACACGGCGCCAGCAATCGCCAGCGTGGTTTTGGGCGCCGACAGTGCCCGATGCAACAGGGGCCGATACACCACATGAATGCCGCGCATCACGGCCTGCAACAGCCGGTTGCCCTCTGGGTGCTCTTTTTCCGAGAGCCAGCGGCTAGCGAGGAAGGGAATCATCGTCAGCGACACAAAGAGCGAAGCAATCACGGTAAAGGTGACGGCCGCCGCCATGGACATGATGAACTTGCCGGCCCCTTCCGGCAGCATGAACAGCGGCAGAAAGGCAAACAGCAAGGTGGCGGTGCAGCCGAGTACGGCCAGGTAAATCTGCTTGGTCGCGGCAATCGCAGCCTCGCGCCGGGTGTAGCCGGCGCGCAAAAAGCGTTCGATGTTTTCGGTGACGACAATCGAGTCATCCACCAACAGGCCGAGTGCGAGCACAAAACCGGCAATCGACAACTGGTTCAGCGAAAAGCCGGCGAAATACAGCAGGGCAATGCCGATGGCCATGGACAGCGGAATCGACACCATCACTACGCCAGCGGCGCGCAGCCCCAATGGCAGCAGCGTAATCATCACCAGCCCGATGGCGATGGCAAAGTCGATGCCGAGACGGGTCAGGCGCTGGTCTACATTGCGCGACTGATCAAAGCCCAGCGTCAGGCGCAAGTCTGGTGAAAGCGTGGCGCGAAAGGCTTCAGCTTCGGCCACCACGGCATCGCGCACCTGGAAAATGTTCATGTCGTCTTTCTGGCTGGCGGTAATGAAAACAGCGCGCTGGCCATTGAAGCGGGTCAGGTAACTTGACTCTTCATAATCCCAACGGACGTCGGCCACATCACGCAGGCGCACGCTTTTGCCACGGTCGCCAGCAATCACCGTGGCGGCGATTTCTTCCAGCGAGTCGTAGCTGCCGGAGGTGCGCAGGTTGAAACGGCGGGTGTCGGTTTCGATGGCCCCACCCGGAATCACGGCGTTTTCGCCTTTGAGCGTGTCGACTACCTGCGTCAGCGGAATACCGAAGCGGGCCAGCCGCGCGAGGTCGACCGCGACCTGCACTTCCGGTTTGGGCAGCCCGTGAATTTCCACTTTACGCACACCATTCACCTGCTCCAGCCGGTCTTGCAGGTCTTCAGCGGCTTTGCGCAATTGGCGCGCGCTGGCGTTCGGGCCCACCAGTGCGTACTGCACGATATTGACGAGGCCCGGGCTGGCCTTTTCCACTTTCAGCGAGACCAGATCGCGCGGCAGCTTTTCGCGCACGCCGTTGATTTCGCGCAAGGCTTCGTCGTATTTCTTTTCAGCATCTTTGGTCCAGTCGTACTCCACACGCACCACCGAAAGCCCGTCTTCCGATTCGCTCCAGATGCGCTTGATGTCGTCGGTCTGGTTGATCGCGTCTTCAATCGGGTCAGTGACGAGCTTTTCCATGTCGCCGGGATCGGCACCCGGATACACCGCCACCACCGTGACCACGGGAATCGGAAACACCGGATCTTCGGCGCGCGGAATTTGCTGGAAAGCGTGCCAGCCCATGGCAGCCAGCAGGAAAAACATCACCAGTGTGAACTGGAAGCGTTGCACGGAAAATTCGGTCAGGCGCATGGCGTGAAGTCCGTTAACGGTAAATTAAATGTCAGTTGCGCACTGGCGACTGGCTGCAATGGCGATCCGTACAAAAACTCAAGGCACCAGCCGGATGGCATCGCCATCGTTCAGCCAGGCGGCGCCCTCGCTCACGACGCGCAGGCCGGGTTCGAGGCCGCTGGCAATTTCGATCTGGTCATCGCGCAGGGCGCCGGTTTTCACGTTCCGGCGCTGTGCATTTTTGCCGTCGGCCGAGAGCACGAACACATGCGCTTCGCCGGCATTGCCTTCGAGCAGCGCGCCTAAGGGCACGGTGAGCGCGCTAGCGGTGGTAGGCGCGGCCTGCACGCTAAGGCGCCCGACCAGGCCGGAGACCAGCCGTAGTTCGGTGGCGGGCAGCGCGACATCGATGTCCACCGTGCCGGTGCGCGCATCGCTGGCGGCGGCCACACGCGAGATACGCCCTTGCAGCGTGCGCCCGGGCCAGGCGTCCAGCGCTACGGTGGCGGCGTCACCAATGCGCATGCGGACCGCGTCGCGGTCGGGTAGGCCGGCGCGCAATATCCAGCCGCGGTCGGCGCGGCCGAGCACCAGCACGGGCTGACCGGGTGCCACGGTTTCGCGCGCCTCGGCCAGCTTTTGCAGCACAACGCCATCAGAGGGCGCGGTGATCACAGCGTGTTCGCGGTTGAAGCGCGCGGCCTTCAGGCCGGCGGCAGCGACATCGCGCTGGGTGAGGGCATCTTGCTCGGCTTGCAGCGCAATCAGCCCGCGCTCGCGTAGCGACACGGCACGGGCGAGGTCGCGCTCGGCCTTGGCCAGACTTTCTTCCGCCTGGGTGACTTGCGCATCCAGCTCCGGCATTTCCAGCGCGGCCAGCACCTCGCCGGCGCGCACGTTGCGGCTGGCATCGGTGCGCAGCTCGCGGATGATGCCGCCCGTCTTGAAGGCCAGCGGCAGTTCATCACGCGCACGGATCAGGCCGGTTGCGGTCAGCGCATCCTTGCCGGCAAAGCTGCCGACACTCACCACCCGCACCGGCTGGCCCTCTGGCGCAGTGGGAGCCTCTTCTTTGCAGCCGGTGAGCCAAAAGGTGGCGGGCAGCAGCACCAGCAAGACCGAGAGGCCACGAAGGGAGATCGGTAAACGGGATGACATGGACAGGCAGGACGACAAGGACAAGCGGGACATGGCGGGGTTCCCCGTGGAATAATCTTGACAGTGTCAGGGAGCTTCCCTGAGTATCTTGACGGCGTCAAGATGGGCGCCGACCAAAATTTTCTTCGTCGCATCACTACACGTCACTACAAGCCACCACATGCCAGAACAGGAAGTCGCCCATGCCCGCCTCTGATGATCTCCCGCCAAGCTCTGAGCCCAGCCTGCGCCCGGACGGCTATCACCATGGGGACCTGCGCGCGGCGCTGATTGCCGCCACGGCGGCGCTGATCGAAGAGGCGGGGCCGGATACCTTCACCCTGCGTGCAGCGGCCCGCCGCGCCGGCGTCTCACATGCGGCGCCGGCCCATCATTTCCGTGATCGCGCCGGTCTGCTCTCCGCCTACACCACGACGGTGTTTGACGATTTCACCGCGGCGATGGAGGCCCACATGGCGACGGCCGGCACGGATGCCTACTTGCGCCTGAAAGCGATAGGCCGTGCGTATATCGGCTTTGCGCGTGCCCGCCCCGGTGCGTTCCGCCTGATGTTCCGCGCCGGCATGCTCGACATGGAGGATGCGTTGCTGAAGGCCGCCGCCGATCGCAGCTTCGGAGTGCTGGCGGTGACGGTTGCTGCACTGGTGCACGACCCTTTGCGTGTGCAACCGCTGGCCGTGATGACCTGGTCGATGGTGCACGGCTTTGCCACGCTGGTGCTCGATGGCCATTTCAGCCAGGCCTGCCCGGCAGGCATGGAACCCGGCAGTGACGAGTGGCTGACCGAAGAGTTACTGGAAGGCCTGCGTCCGGTTTTCCTTTCTGAGCAGCAAAAATCCGGAGCCGGAACATGAGCAAAAAAGTGCTGGTGGTACTGGGGCATCCCTCGGGCGAAAGCTTTTGCGCAGCGCTCGCCACGACAGCGGTGGAAGCGCTGACAGCCGCCGGTGCCGAGGTGCGTTTGCAGGCCTTGGGCGAACTGGCGTTTGATCCGGTCTTGCGTGAGGGCTATCGCGGTGAGCAGGCGCTGGAGCCGGATTTGCAAACAGCGCGTGACGACATTCTCTGGGCCGAGCATCTGGTATTTGTCTATCCCACCTGGTGGGGCGCGATGCCGGCCTTGCTGAAGGGCTTTGTCGACCGCATTTTTTTGCCGGGCTTTGCATTCCGCTATCGCAAGGGCTCGCCACTGTGGGACCGCCTGCTGGCCGGGCGCAGCGCGCATCTGGTGGTGACGCTGGATACGCCGTCTTGGTATTACCGTTGGGTGTACGGCAATGCGGGGTACAAGGTCATGCAGCGCAACATTTTGGAATTTTCCGGCATTCGCCCGGTGCGGATTACGGCGTTTGCACCGCTGCGCCAGTCCACGGATGCACAGCGTGAAAAATGGCTGGCGCAACTACGCCGCGAGATACTGAAGTTCTGACGCGCGCAGCGTGGTATGAGGCACCGACGGATGCCGGTGTTCTCCGGCTTTCGTACAAATAAAAATCCCCGGCATTTGCCGGGGATTTTTATATCGGGAGGCTGAATGACCAACGTTGCTGATGGCAGGCCTGGCCGAAGCTGCTGGAAGGCACGATGCTCCGGACAACGTTCTCTCCATGCTTCTGTCATGCCCCTTTCATTCCCAGAGAAAAGGGACGACAACATCAGGTTATTCAGCGCCTCCTTGGTGGACGATGGAGGCTGTCAGGGCATTGCTGCCTTGTGATTGCTACTGCCCCAGAGGTTGCACCACAGACCGGAATGCCAGGGCGCGATATCGCGAATGCGAGCGAATTCGCCACCGGCGCGTGCGCTAAAGGTCTTCACGACGGACCCGTTGGCGCGGCGGATGGTGCCGGTCACGGTGGGGAAGTGTTCCTGGATAAAGAATATCGAGGTGCCCACGGTCTGGTTGCTCAGCATCGGGCGCTGACGGTTGCCGATCGCCACATCCAGATCGATGGTGTACTGGCTGTTTTTGCCACGGATTTTCGTGTTGGTGGGCACACAGGAATTGGCTTCGCCATCCCATTTCCAGTTCGGGTGATTCCAGCCGAGCTGTTTGTGGCGGGTTTCAAAGCGGGCGCTTTGCAACTGGCCCTGATCGTAGAAACTGATGTCCAGGTTATCCATCAATTTGGACTTGTGATAGGTCTGGAAGGCGCCGATGACGCCATTCGCGGAGTCTTCGCCGAAAACCATGAAATCCCAGCCGTCGACCGAGAGCAGATAACGGCCCCAACTGTTTTCGCGGTAGCCCTTGCCGTTCACCTGGATGGTCTGGTTGTTACGCAGTGTTTTCACCCAGCCGTTCACGTTGGTGCGTGGCCAGACCATGTCTACGTTCCAGAACTCTTCGGGTGATACGACCCCGATGTCGGTGCCGAAAGCGGTGGTGAAGGCGCCGGTCAGCGGGCGCTGCCAGTCGCGGTCGGCCATGTCCTGGGTGACCAGCAGATCCCATTCGAAATCAGCCGTGCGTCCGCGCAGGCGGACGGCATCCACGCCGTTCGGGCCGCCGGCCGGCAGCGCGCGATAGTCGATGTACTGACCGTTGTTGCCCGTGGAGGTCATGGCGCGCAGCACGCCGTTCACGTTGCTGTTGTCGAGGCCCATGTTCACGTAATTGGCAACTGGTTGCTGGCCCGGCAACTCACCGACAATCGCGACATTGTTGCCCAGCGGCAGCAGCGCCCAGTCCAGTGGTGGAGCCTTGTGGCGCGGGTTGGCCAGCACATAGCCGACGATGCCGTTGAAGGTGTCGGAATGGATCATGAAGTAGTCCCACTCGAAGGAAATGGCATCGAGGGCATGCGTGCTTGGATAGTCTGGCTGCATGATGCGCCAGCCCTGCATCTGGGCCAGATAGCCTTCCTGATAAGGCTGTGCCTGGGTGGTGGGGGTGACAAGCAGCAGGCCGGCGAGTGCGGCAGCCATGCGGCGGTAGATGGTTCGGCTGATGGTGTGACTGATTTTATAAAAGGCGCTCATGATCCTGATTCCCTCTGGCATCCTGTTTTTTTGCCCGGCTTGTGACCGGCTGGTTTTTTGCAGGAGCAGTCTGGGAGGTCAGTGGCAGGGCTGTATTGACGAGGAGAGGCAGGCGCACTTGACCTGAAATGACAGCTGACCAGCGGTTCGGGTCAGAAGCAGTGGAGTGGCCGAGGGGAGCGCTCAGCGGCAAGGCCGCTGCCCGCTCGAGCGCTTGAAGAACGCGAGTATGCCTGCCCTGATACGTGACAGCTTGCTGAAAAACGCCCATTCAGGGCTTTTTCAGCAAGCTGTTAACGGTCGCCGCGGTGATAGCAGTCGTCGAGGGCGAGAAGATAATACTCCATGCCGCGCTCGGCAGCGGCAAACGCCTGTGCCTGCTGCGCTTCGCTCACGCAGAGCTGCTTGATGAGCTCCATGGCTTCGTGTGGGTGGGCGTCGTCATAGTGGGCATGGGCGCGCAGCCAGGCCATGGTCCGACGGTCGATGGTGGCTTCGCCGCGGGCGGCATATTTTTTCATGCCGCTCACCACCGACACGGTCCAGTCGCCGGTGGCCCATTCGATGGCCAGGTTCGTGGCGGCGAGTCCTTCGGCCACCGTGCCCCGGGTGTTGGTGTTCCACAGGTAGTGGTTCACGGCGTCCATGGCGGCGGGCGGGCGCACTGTGTCCAGCGCGGCCGGGCTGATGCCGAAGCCGGTGGCCCAGTCGCGGTACCAATAGAGGTGGCGTTGTTCGATACGGATGTTGTTGATGAGCCAGTCGCGGCTGGCCAGCATGCCGGGTTGGGTGATGTCCACGGTTTTGGCCAGCGTCAGGGCCATGTAATGCGGGAAGTTGCCCACCAGCGGATAGAAATTCAGGAGCGCCCGGCGGAAGCGCTCCAGCGACAGGTTGCCCGCGCCCATTTCGGCAAACAGCACATGGCTGGCAATCTGGTCCTTCAGGGGAACCAGACGCTCCCAGAATGCCTGCGCCCAGACCGGATGGGGTGTCAGTTCGACATGGCCGTAGCGCTCTTCTTTCGCCTTGCTGCTGGCGGTTTCTTCCTTGATGTCGTTCATCGCACGTTCTCCGACGGCTTGTGATGGAGTTGGCAGTTGTCTCATCGCCTGTTGGCTGGCATACCACAAGGCATAAACTAGACTAAGTAGTCGCTTGCGGGAAGCGTTGCAAGCGTGTTCAGTCAGTCAGGGCTTGGCCACTTTTGCCGGTTTTTGCGGCGGTGAGCGACGCGGAGCGTTGCTCTTGGCGCCAAGCCTTGGTGGCTGTGGCAGAAGGCAGTGGGTGGGCAGTAGTTTGCAGTCGCCGGAGGGCGAAGCTTATGGCAGGGATGGATGAGTCAGCCCTTGGACTGGGGCACGAAGATGAAGTCGAGGAAATCGAGCGCCTGCATAAAACGCGCGGGTGGCGACTCGACTTTGGTCAAAATCTTGAGCGCATCTATCGCGCCGATCACTTGCCGCGCGCTGTTGCGGCGTTCCAGCACAGCTCGATTTTCATTTTTCTGCTTTATTCGCTGCTGAGCAGCGGCATTTACCTGTTGATGCCTGAAGGTGACATGCGCGCCTGGATCGGGCTCTACAGTTGGGTGGGCGTCATCATCCTGCTGGCCGGTGTGTTTTCCCGTCTTCATTTTCTGGATCAGTGGTTCAGCCTTTATGCCGGTGTCGGCAGCTTTGGTGCCGTGGCACTGTCGGTCGCGGTGACCGGCGTCGTGCAAGATCCGGTGGCAGGTCAACTGACTCAGGCCGCGGTGATGTACGCGATTGTCATCATTTACGGTGTGGTGGGTTTGCGTTTCACCCATGCCTGCATAGCGGGTTGGCTGGGCGGGTTTGTGGGTGGCGTTCTGGCCGATGCACTCGGCGGCAGTGTGAGTTGGGAGTTGTTGCATCGCACGTTTACCGGCGGCAGCCTGCTCGGGATGTTCCTGTCGTATTACGCCGAGCGCCGTGACCGCGAGCTGTTTTTGCAGGCGAGGTTGCTGCACATCTCGCACTGGCGCACCGAAAATTACGCACAGATGCTGGACAAGCTGTCGCGACAAGACGCACTCACCGGTCTTGCCAACCGTCGTCACTTCGACGAGGCCCTAGAGCAGGAGTGGCGGCGTGCCCTGCGCCAGCTCAGCCCGGTGGCCATCCTCATGATCGATATCGATCACTTCAAGCACTACAACGACAGCCTCGGGCACCCCGAAGGTGATCGTTGCCTGCGTACCGTGGCCAGCTTGCTGGCGGCGCATGCGCGGCGGCCGGGCGAGCTGGTGGCGCGATATGGCGGAGAAGAGTTCGTCATGATCCTGCCGGATACCGATCACGCACAGGCCGTGCTGCAAGCGGAAAACATTCTCGGCAGCATTCGTCGCGCGGGCATTCCACAGCCGCCGGGACAGGAGCGGGCACATGTGAGTGTCAGTATCGGGGTGTCGACAGCGCTGCCAACGCCAGACCTCCAGGCGTCGGAGCTGGTCGACGCCGCTGATGCCGCGCTCTACGAAGTGAAGCGCAGCGGTCGTAATGGCTGGCGCTACCGCGCGCCGGAACTGGCGCCTCTGCATGTGCTGAACGAGACCGCCCGGCACCGGGTCGGGTGAACGCTGGCATCACAACACGCGCCTCGCGCTTTTGTTGTTACGGACTCATCCGCACATGCATCAAAAATATGCACATACGGATATTTTTGAGCAGGGAGTCAGTCGGGCGCTTTTGGTATCGGGTGCAGGGATGCTCTCGCCGCACACCGCACAGGTAAGGCGGAGATGCCGATGAGCAGCAAAAGTTGCGCAGGGGCTGTCAGCGGCCGGCTTGCATCTGGCGGAAGCGGCCCTCTGAAAATCCTTCCATGCGCGCGGCGCCAACAAAAATCAGGGGCACGCCCCGGCCCTTGTGGATGGCGTAATCACGCCGGCCTTTCTCGGTTGTTTCCACGTCATATTCGCTGAAGCGCACGCCATTCCGCTCGAAGTAGCGGCGTGCGGTGGTGCACACGCCACACCAGGTGGCGCTGTACATCACGATTTCACCGTCGGCGGCTGGCGAGGCCGCCGTACCCGGCTGCGGACGCCTGACGGTGACTTGCTGAATGGTATTGATCGGTGGGAGATCGACCTTGTTGGCCTTGCCATCACGTGGCTTCTTGTCAGAAAAATGGACTTTGCCTTCAGCGTCCACCCATTTGTAGATGTCTGCATGTGCGGTTGTGTTGAGTAGCAGCGTCAGCAGCAGTCCCTGAAGCCATCCCGCCCGAAATGATGCCTCCGGAAGCCTGATCAGCAAGCGTCGTGGGGATGAAGCCAACGATAGCGTCCGCTGTAGTAGCCGACCCATTCGCAATGCGCCGGTATATAGAGCAGTGACAGGCCCGCTCGACCCGGTTTCAGGCCGAATGCTGTGCGCAGGTTTTTGCAGGCGGTTACTGGGCATGGCGCCTCCGGCTTACCACATCAGGTCATCAGGAATCTGGTAGGCCGCGTAAGGGTCGTCAGCGTCGGCTTCTGCCGCCACGCTTCGGGTATTCAGCACCACGACAGCGGCAGTGTCACGCTGGCGGATTTTTTCCGCGACCACCGCCGGGACCAGCTCATGGCTGTCACCCAGACGTACAATCGCGACATGCCCCTTGGCAAGCTGCGCTTGTTGCGCTGTGGTGACATACAGCTTCTTTATTTTTTTATCGTCGGTGAACTGGTAGGCGATGTCGCCTCCGTTGCGCGCAATCCGGTGGGCTTCAGTCAGTTGACGGATTTGTGCTGCAAGAGCTCGCTTTTCCTTTTCCTCCTGCTGCGCGCGATTGAGCACGCGGTCGCGCTCGGCCTTTTCTGCCTGAGCTTGTTGCGCGAGTTTTTGCGCGGATTCGGCATTCGGGTCTTTGGCTTGCTGGCGTTTTTCATGCTCGGCTTTGCGTGCTTTTTTGGCATCGGCCAGTCCGGCCTTGAGCAGTTGGTCTTTCAATGACATGAATGTGTCGCCTCGTGCTGCTGGTTGTGTGCGTCGGCAAGTGCCGGCACGGTCGTTCTGTCTGCATGCCTTGTACACGCTGGGGCAGTGCGGGGCTGTTTGGACTTATGTTGGCAGTCCGCCAGCTTCACGCCATGGCCATGCAGTCAATCCGTTTTTTCCGGTGGTGCTTACTTCACCTGCCGGATGCCGCCAGCCTCGATCAGGATCAGCCGAGCCTTGAACAGCGCGCCAATGGCTTGTTTGAACACTTTCTTGCTGACGCTAAACAGTCGGTAAATGGCGTCGGGTGGGCTTTTGTCACTCACGGCCATAAACCCGCCTTCGGCGATCAGCTTGTCGAGGATTTTCTGCGCCACGGCGTCAATTTTGCCCGGGCCGGGCGCCACCAGTGCGATATTCAGACGCAGATCGCTGCGCAGCGCCTTGATCCAGCCGTCACGGCGCTCGCCAGTACGCACGCTGCCAAACAGTTCGCTGTTATGCACGAGGCCCCAGTAACGGTCGTTCACCACCACACGGACGCCGAGATCGGTGCGGTTGGCGATGACCACACTGACTTTGTCGCCCTCGTTGAAGCCGCCGGCTTGTGGCGCGATAAAGTCGTCCAGTCGCGCGGACGCCGCCAGGCGGCCGCTGTCATCCTGGAACACCATCACCAGCAGGTAGCGGCCGGGCTCCAGACTGAGCTTCTGTTCGCGCGGCACTTCGTTGTAAGGCAGCAGCAAATCCTTGGGCAGGCCCCAGTCGAGAAACACGCCGGCATCGTTGGTGGCGACAATGCGCAGCGAGGCCACTTCTCCCACCTGTACACGGGGTTTTTGCGTGGTGGCTACTGGCCGGTCCTCGCTGTCGTGATACACGAATACGTCGATGTCATCACCGGCCTTGCAGCCTTCGGGGACCTGCTTGCCGGGCAGCAGCACCTCGCTCCCTCCATCGGTGTCTGTGGCGCCAAGAAAGGCACCAGGGCCGGTAATGCGGCGCACGCGCAGGGTATTGAGGGAGCCGATCTCGATCATGGCGCAGGGTGTTTCCGTGGGTTGGAGCAGATGGGGGGAGTATACCGGTCGCCGTGGCAGGCGGCTTGATGGCTTCAACGCTCGCGGAGTTGCTCCGTGCAGGCGTCGTTCAGCTTTTGGTCGTTGATGGCGAGTCCGGTTGGCAGGTGCCGCGTGCGGATATGCAGGAAGCCGCAAGAGGTAACGTCTTTCCACGGCACAAAAATGGCCGGTGCAGGTGCATGGCGTGTGCTGCGCAGCCAGAAGCCTTCCGCATCAAAGCCAACCTCGATGAATGCGCGGTTGTGCCCCCGGTTGTGTCTGAACACATAGTCCACACCGCCGGGATGTATGAGCGTAACAATCGCGGTGCCGAGTGAGCCTGTGAGTGCACGATTGCCGGCAGGATAGTAGCGTGCCACGGTTGACCAACCAGAACCGTGGGTTTCCACCCAGTAAATGCCGATCAGCCATAAAGGAATGGCCAGCACGCTTGCGGCAAGCATCAGCTTTTTTCCGCGTGGACCTAGCTCCTGCAGTGCCATGAGATGCCCTCCGGTTGCGTGGCCTCAGCGGACGTTTGCCGACCGTGCTCCGGAACGGAAATCCGCCAGAATGGCCACAATTTCATCGCGGCGCAGAAGGCCGACGTGGCGATACCAACTGCGCCCATCCGGGCCTAGCAGCAGATGCTGTGGAACCGTGCGGGTGGAGTGCCCCTCGGTAACCACCTGCGCAGGAGTGAAGCCAAAGCGCCGTGCCCAGCTTTTGGCATCGTCACGGGAGGCCTCGCTGAAAACCTCGATGCCCCCTGTCAGTGTCGTGAGAAAACGAGCATGTTGTCCGGCGTCGGCAATGGCGCCACGGAACTGCGGTGCCTGGTTGTGGCAGGTGCCGCACCACAAGGCGGCATAAGTGACCCACACAAACTCGCCACGCCAGTCACATATGTCGATGTCACTGCCGTCGGCACTGCGCCATGGCGCATCACGCGGAATCGAGCTGGTGCAGCCGCCAGCCTTGTCCCAGTCGGTATAGAACTCACCGACGGCGGTCTCTGAGGCGCCGCCACAGGCGAGCAGCAGAGTCGTGGTCAGCACTGGCAGCAGACGCTTCCAACGCATGGTGCACTCCTTCTTGAGCAGGCCGGTCTTTAGGGAGACTCTGAAAAATCCTAAACCGTTCGGGCTGAGCTTCTCGAAGGGCTCAGGGCGAACGGAGTTATCCACAATCTCCTTGGAGCTTTCGGACTGCCCATCATTTTAGTAGTGCATCAAGGAGGGCAAAAGTAGGCTTGGCTGCTCGGTCATTTGCACCGGTCGGATGGTGGAAAGCAGGCCATGTGATAACGATGCGGGAATAAAGCAGAGCGGCAAATGTGCGGGTCATGCGTAAGAACGGGCCGTCTTTCGCCTCAGCCGCTACGGTTCTAATCGTTCGGCCTGCAAGCGCGCCACGGCATCGGCGGGCATTTCAAAGCCGGCCAGTGCGCCGGGATTCATCACCAGGCCGATACCCGGGCGTACCAGGCGTAGCAGCCAGCGGAAATCCGTCCACAGCCCGAAGCCGTATTGCGGAAACGCCAACGTCATCGAAATCGACCGCTCCGGTGCCGTGAACATGGCTAATACCGGCTGACCTTGCGCGTTGTTGAGCAGCAGCGGTGCGGCGCTGTCGTCGCGGGCGTCTTCGGGGCCCGGGTCGCGGTCGAGCAGGATGAACACTTGCGTGTCCTGCAATTGCGTCATCAGGTCGTCGATGGATTGCTCACCTTTTTGTGTGGCCAGCAGAGCAGACTCAAAGGGATTGAGCGGATCGAAGCGGGGTGAGGTCATCAGTTATGTGTCGGCGAGTCATTGGTAGAGCGCAAGCGTATAGGGCCGCTGCAAAAACCGGTAGCCGGTCTGCCCGCCTAAGCTGCTTGCTTGCTGAGCCGTCAGGCGTATTGCCAGCAGCGCTGGGGGCCGGTGGAAATGAGGCGGTGGCGGCACTACGCGAGCAGGGCCGCTGTGTCATTCGGCGCACGTTCGTGCAGACCTTGGCGGATAACGCCATGCGGCTAATCCGCCCTACGAATCGTAATGTACTGGGCCTGCCTCCAAGGAAAGGCTTGGGAGCATGATGGCCGCCGTGGGTGGCCTATCAGTTGGCAAGTGTCCCGGGTAGCTCCCCGGCGCTGCCGGGAGGGTTTGCGGTGTAGTGGCGCGAGCGGCGAGTGTGGCGGTGATGGTTGCAATGAGTTCAGTGTGCCCGATGTGCCGCGATGACGTTGGCGAATGCTGATTCATGGCGGGCAAGACGCTCAGCGTCGCAGTGTTGGCAGAGCCAGGGCATGCCTTTGCCCGTCACCATCACCATGGTTTTGCCTTTGCATTTTTTACAAGGTGTCCAATCCATTGGGCCGGATGCGGGAGTGAAAAGGTCGCACTCGATATCGGGGCGACGGCCCGCCAGTGCAGCGACTTCTTCCCATTTGAACCGGTTGTTGAGCTGCAGGTATTTCAGTGCGGGAAGCAAGGCGAGTGGCTGCAGAGATTCGTCTTTGACCAGAATGGCGGCCAGTGAGAGCCAGTAAAGATTGGGCAGGCTGGCCAGTGGCGACAGACTGTCCAGCGTCAGCATCTTGATGCTGTTGGTGTCGCCCGCAAGGCTGAGGCCGCGCAACTGTGTCAGGCCCTCCAGAAAACCAAGATCGCTGGCGGCTCGCACATTGGCCAGCTCCAGCCATTCCAGCAGCGGGAGTTCCTGCAACACGTCGAGTGGCGCGAGTGAGGGCGAGCTGCCCATGTGCAGGTAGCGAAGAGTGGTCGCGCGCTGGGTGATTGGCGAGAACTCAGTTACGCCACTCCACTTCACGTAGAGGCCTTCCAGTCCCGGCATGGCGCATGCCGCCTCGAATAACGCCGGTGTTACCTTGGACTGGAGCCAGAGAAAGCGTACGCCTTCAAGTGTCGGCAGTAACTCACACCAGCGCTGTACCAGCTTTTTCTGCGCGCTTGCCGTGAGAGACGTCTGTGTGCAAGCCAACGACAGACGCTCACCGCCGGCCCAATCTTCCGGCTGTTGAACGCTCTTGGGCGGAAAGTCGCGTGTAGGGCGGTGGCGCCAGAAGCCATGCCAAGGCTCGAAAGTTTCACTGCTTTCATGCATCAAGGCCTGCAGGGTCTGGCGCAGATGGTCTAGTGGGTTGCTCATATCGGCTCCCTGTCGTTTATGCAGATATTACCGGGCATGTTGCTTTCTGTACTGGTGCGAGGTCTCGGGGGAGGTTCGCCGGAATGCTGCATGAGAGATGAAGTTACATACCGGCCAATAGTTTGATAGTTATCGAACTATGAAATAGAGTCGGGACTCCTTGGCTCTGTATCCATCCCCAGCCCGTTCGGAGACTCTTATGCGTCTTGCTCCCCGTAGCGCCGCCCCTGCGTTCACCATGACTGATCTCGAGGGCAATACCCGGTCACTGGCCGATTACCGTGGCCGGAAACTGCTGCTCTCCTTCTATCGTTACGCCTCCTGCCCGTTCTGTAATCTGCGGATTCACCAGATGCGCCAGCGCGCCGCTGGCTGGCAGGCGGAGGGCATGGACATGTTGGTAGTGTTCCAATCGCCGGCGGCCAGCATTCGCGAATATGCCGTGGGTGAAACAGTAGAGTTTCCCGTTATCCCCGATCCGACACGCACGCTCTACGCGCTCTACGGCACCGAAGTGTCGTGGTTGGCCTTTGCCAAGTCTGCTGGCCGTGTGAAAGATGTGGCCGCTGCCATGGCCAAGGGCTTCTTGCCGGGCAAGACGGAGGGTGAAGTGAATCAGGTGCCGGCCGATTTCCTCATTGATGCAAACGGCATCATCCACACAGCATTTTACGGCGCCGACATTGGCGATCACCTGCCGGTAGCGCAAATCGAAGCCTTTGTCGCCGGTCGTTGAGGCAGCAGGGTGAATGTGAATAGTGCAGAGCGTGGGCGGGCCGCCCTGGACATCGTGCAATCAATGCCCCATCGAGCCCGGTTATCCGTTGGCTGTCGGTGAGTGTTGAGACTGGCCCGGCTCGCCTTCCGATGCCGCCCTCATGGCCGCCATTCGCTGGGTATGCAGGTGCTTATAAGAAACGGCTTCGGGTACCAGAAATTTTTAAAAAATCATGGCTTTGGTGTTTGTCAACTGTGTGAGTTGCGAGTGTGTGCCGGCAGTATCCGGTTGCTAGGATTCAGGCTGGATAAGGAAGTACTGGCATGGACGGCATTCTCCACAAGCAAGGGCAGAGCGAGCAAAGGCAGGCAGTCGGCAACGACGCGTGCTCGCGCTGTCTGCCCGGCCCGACCCTTGCCAGCCTGCTGCAGGTTGGCCAGACCTCATGCCCTGATCATACGGCGCTGCTATGTGCTGATCAGTCCTTCAGTTTCGCTGAGCTTGACCGCCAGTCCTGGCAAGTTTTTCATTTCTTGCGCTCACAGGGCCTATCGCGAGGCGACCGTGTTGTTGTCACCGCTAAAAAAAGCTGGGAGCTGGTGCCGATAGCGGTAGGTATCTGGAGGCTGGGCGCGATCTATGTGCCACTGGATGCCGAGTATCCGGTTGATCGGCTGAGAGCGGTGCTGACTTCCATCGAGCCAGCATTCGGTTTTCTGACGCGCAGCGTCATGGCCAATCACCTATCGGAGTTGTCGCCGATTCCTCATGCCGCCCTTGAGGCGCATGTCTGGTCGCAGGAACCGCAGACGGGCGTATGTGAGGGGCAAGCAAACGCGGACGATATCGCCTATATCATTCATACCTCAGGATCGACCGGTACTCCAAAGGGAGTGGCGATGTCGCACAGGGCCATACAGGCCTACTTTGAAGGCCATAATGCCCATTTCAACTTTGGCCCCGGCTCGGTCTGTCTCAATAACGCCCCCTTTCATTTCGACGTTTCCATTCAAGACGTTTTTCTACCTTTGGCCTTTGGTGCCAAGGTTTGTCTGACACCAGCGACCCCGTTTCCTGACCTTATTCTTGATCTCATGGAAAAAAACCGGGTGACGCACCTGATCATTGTCGCTTCACTTTTGATGATGATTACCGAAAACGAAGAAACCCTTCTCTCTCGCGACTTTTCAGAGCTGCGTGTCGTGATGACAGGAGCTGAACTGTGCAAGCCGTCGGTGCTGGATTTCTGGCGGAGCCTGCATCCGCAGATGAAGGTCATCAATGGCTACGGGCCTACTGAGGTCAACTCCATCAGTCTGGTCTACGAGTTGGCAGGGCATGGACGTGGTCGTGAGTCTGCCTATCCCATCGGCAAGCCATTGAAGTCCGTTCATGCCGTTCTGCTGGATGAGCAAGCAGTACGTATAGATCAGCCTGGCCGGGATGGAGAGCTAGTGCTGGGAGGCGCGCAGTTGATGGATGGCTATTGGCGCAATGTTGAGGCCAACAAGCATGCCTTTATCAACGTGGATGGGCAGCGCTATTACCGTACCGGCGACATCTGTCAGCTCGATGCGAACGGAGACTTCGTCTTCGTGGGAAGAAAAGACAAAGAGGTCAAGATCAACGGGCGCCGCATCAATATTGCTGAAATTGAAGGTCGTCTGATTGGTACCACAGGCGTCAAGCATGCCTTTGCATCTCTGTTGAGGCATGGCGATGCCAGTCATATCGTGTGCTCCATCTGCATGGAGGCGGGCATCAATACTGATGTGCTGCATGCTCAAGTAATGACTGTCCTGCGTCGAAGTTTTCCTGCGTACATGATGCCCTCGTTTTTCGGCTATTTTGATCACGTAGCCTTCGGGACGACCGGAAAAATAAAAGTGTCTGAACAGGTGAGCCAGTTGCATGCGGCGATTGCCCGCGATTGGCAGCCGGTCTATCGTCATTCGGTAGATGGTTTTGTGGTACATCGAAAGCAGGAAGCGTTAGATCATGCTGAATAAGGCGTGCAGTGCAGAGGATGTCCGGCACTTCCTGTTTGGAAAGATAGCCGCTGCGATGCCCGCGAACGCTTCTCTGCCGGCGATTGCCACGGAGGTATTGTTGGCGGACCTGATGGTTGGATCTTTGAAGGCAATGGTCATCATTTCCAGCCTGAAGGAGATTTCGCCGCTGGATTACTCGAGGATTCCTCCTGATCCGGCCCCGATCAGGACAGTCGGAGATTTGCTGGATAGCGCTTATCTGTTATGTGGCCTGAGGCCGCTTTAGCATGTATTGGAGAAAAGTCATGAATGATCAGATCAGCCACTATCAGAACAAGCTCAGCTATGAGATTGACTCCTGGGACCTCAAGGTGTCGGTCGAATCAGGGGATGCACCGCTGATTATTGATACGCGCTCACCTGCGGCTTACTTGAAGGGGCATATCCCGGGTGCGGTCAATATCCCTCATCGCACGATGAGTGCCGAAAGCACGGCGGCACTGAACAAGTCCGTCCTGGTCGTGACGTATTGCGACGGTATCGGCTGCAATGCCTCGACCAAAGGTGCGCTCGCAATGAGCAAGCTCGGTTTCAAGGTCAAGGAACTCATGGGCGGCCTGGACTGGTGGATGCGTGACGGACACCCCGTCGAGAGCGGAGCACAAACGACTGACGCCGAGAGCGACGACTGCGGTTGCGCGTGAACCGCTGAATCCTGGTCGCTAGTCAAGGCGGCCACTCCTTACAGAAATGCAATACCACTCCAGGCCGGAGTGGAAGGCCTCGGCTGGCCGCTAGCAGCCCGGCGAAGTACTTGGAAATGGAAGATCCATATGAAAATGGCAGAAAGAAGCAGGGTTGGTGGTGTCGGCTTTGGGCCGGCGAATATTGCTCTCGCAATCGCCCTGAAAGAATACGGCCTGTTATCGGAGTCGCGATTTTTCGAGAAGAATCGCAAGAGCACCTGGCAAGCCGGTATGCTGCTAGAAAGTTCTGATATCCAGAATCATCCTCTGCGTGATTTGGTCACGCCGCGTAATCCTTGTAGCTACTTCAGTTTCACCAATTTCCTGCATGTAAAAGGTCGCTTGTTCGAATACCTGAACATGGGGATGACCTTTCCGTTTCGCATCGAATACGAGCAGTACGTTAGCTGGGCTGCTTCCCACTTCCGGCCGCATGTCCAGTATGGCGAAGAGATTATGGCCATTCGTCCACTGTTCGAGGGCGGAGATGGCGTGATATCCGGGTTTGGTATCAGTGATGGTGCTGGGCAGGAGCATTTTTGCAGCCATCTGGTTGTGGCGCCGGGCCGTACGCGCTATGTGCCTGACGACTTCCTGCCCTGTCTTTCAGAGCGGGTGGTGCATTTGTGTGACTACTTGCCAACCGTAGAGGCGCTGGCCTCCAGACCGCCGCGTGTTATCGCCGTCATTGGTGGTAGTCAGAGTGCTGTCGAACTGATGGTCGATCTTTCAGAGCGCTTCCCTGATGCAGAAATACATGGCATTCACCGGGCTTATGGCTTTCGGCAAAAAGATGTGAGCCCGTTTACCGGAGAGGTCTATTTTCCCGAATTTGTCGACGAATTTTATGCTGCCAGCCAGCCCTCAAAAGAGGGTATGCGTGCGGATCTTCACTACACGAATTACTCGGCGTCGGATATTGATGTTCTCGACGTTCTGTACCGCCGCATCTATCTGCAGAAAATACGCGGGCAACAAAACATTTTCATTCACCGTCGCAGCGCTGTGGCGCCTACTGGTGTGGATGTCTCGGGGGCTCTCCAGCTTTCAGTCAAGTCCATGGATAACGATAAAACCCAGCAGTTGCGTGCCGATCTGGTGGTTCTGGCCACAGGCTTCAAAGACATTGGTAGCGGTGCGATGAAGGAAGAGTGTCCCGCCATTCTCCGGGGACTCTATCCCTACCTGAAAAAGAGTGAGCTGGGGGTCATACAGGTCAATCGTGACTACTCTCTGGTCTTCGCTGACGAGCACAGAGGTAGTGGCCGCTGTTTTCTGAATGGCCTTTGCGAAAGCACTCATGGGATGGGTGATGCCGGCTCATTCAGTCTGCTATCACTGCGTGCGGACGACATTATCAATTCAATTCGAATGGACGAAGAACGGTGCGATCTGAGTGTCAGCAGGGAAGTCAATGTCGCCTGAGCGCGACATCTTGTTGACGAATGGCCGCGAGATACCAAGGAGATAAAGGTAATGAGATTCGATAGCGAAGTAGAACTCCCCCCAAGAGCTACCAATGCCGCATACATCGAGTTGCAGCGGCGTCTGGAGTCAGCCGCCGTTTCATATCCGCGTAAGATTCCTATCGCCATTCATCATGCAAGAAATGAAATGGTGACTGACATGGAGGGGCGAGAATACATCGACTTCCTGACCGGTGCCGGGGTGCTGCCGCTGGGCCATAACCCCTCATTTCTGGTGGAGATTGCCAAAAGGCAGCTCGATACCATCACGCATGGACTGGATTTCCCTACCGAGGCCAAGATGGACTTCATGGAGCAGCATCTGTCCATGTTGCCGGAGTCGCTTCAAGGTAAATACAAGATGCATTTTTGCGGGCCGACCGGTGCAGATGCAGTCGAGGCCGCCATCAAGCTGGCCAAGTTCAATACCCAGGGTGGCGAAGTAATTTCCTTTATTGGTGGTTATCACGGTTGCACGCAGGGGGCGCTTAGTCTGACCACCGATCGCAAGCTGAAAGAGGGTGTGCAGAACCTTATACCCGGGGTGCACTATTTCCCGTTTTCCTACTGTTACTCCTGCCCATTCGGTCTGGAGAGGGCCAGTTGTGGCAATACCTGTGCCTCGTATTTTTCACGTGTCATGGGAGATTCCCATAATGGCATGGGCAAGATTGCGGCCGTGATCCTGGAGTGTGTTCAGGGTGAGGGCGGCGTGATTCCGGTCAAGCCTGCGCTCATGCAAGCGGTCTACCGGTTCACTCAGGAGCAAAAGATTCCTCTGATCATTGACGAGGTGCAAACCGGGTGCGGAAGGACCGGCAGTTGGTTTGCCTTCGAGGAGTACGGTATCGAGCCTGACATCATTGTCATGTCCAAGGCTATCAGCGGTATTGGTGCGCCATGTGCATTCATTCTCTACAAAAAGCATCTCGATACATGGTCTGCCGGCAAACACATCGGCACTTTTCGTGGCAACAACATGGCTTTTGCAACAGGCGCCGAGTTCGTGCGCTTTGCCAAACGCAGCAATCTTCTTGGGAATGTGCGTGAGCGTGGACTCGAACTGATGCAGGCGCTGAAGGCGCTGGCAGTAGCGCATGGGTTTGTTGGCGACGTGCGTGGAAAAGGCCTCATGCTGGGCGTCGAAATAGTTGTTCCCGACAGTGCTCGGCGTTCTCCCAAAACCGCACGGCTACTACAGCAGTATCTTGTTGAAAGCGGCTTGATCGTTGAGCTGGGCGGGCGTGATTCCAGCACCATCCGTTTGTTGCCACCGCTGAATATATCGACTGAGTCCGTGCGTCGGGCTATCAGCATCATGGAGTCGGTGTTCCAACGAGTGGATGCTGAACATCACCAGCATGCGATCAGTTACGAGACTGGCGACTACGCCATATAAAGGTGCCCATCATGGAAAAGATGAAGATTATCGAGCCGATGGATTGGCAGCGCCTGAAGCATGAGTACGGGCTCGACGGCAAACGCCTTCTGCCCTGGCAAGGTGTGAAGTTGCCCTTTGGTGGCGCTTATTGCGTTGTAAGGGCGGGTACGGAGTCGCTAGCGCATGTCAATCAGCCCTTGGGTGAAGAGGAGTTGTTCATCTGTGTGCAGGGATCGGCCTGCGTCATCGTGGATGACGAATCCTTGCCCGTAAAAATGGGCGATGTCGTCTACATACCGGCCGGTCGTAATCATTTCATTCGTGCCGGTGTTGAGGATTTCCATCTCTATAGCGTGTGGTGGAGTCGTGAAACCTGTCAGGGCTATCTGGCTTCCCAAGAAGAGGCGCTGGCATGAGTCGCTATCTCGTCACCATTACGCCGCCGACGCCTAATGGCGACCTTCATCTCGGCCATATCTCGGGCCCGTTTCTGGCCGCTGATGTGTTCAAAAAAGCAAAAATCCTTCAAGGAAATGAAGTCCTGCTCATCAGCTACTCGGATGATCACCAGAGCTATATGGCCAGAAAAGCACGCGAGCAGGACCGGAATGTACTGGAACTCGCTAGTGAAAACGCGGCGTTGATTGAAAAGTCCATGCAGGCAATGCATATCGATTGTGACTTCTTCATGCGCAGCGGTAACAACGGGTTCTTTGCGGCGTCAGTGCAGCGATTTTTTGATGCGGCCGTCCAGCGCGGATTGATCTGTGAGGCAGAGGTTTCTGTGCCCTATGACGATGAATTGGGCACCATTGGCTACGAGGCTTATGCGCGTGGCCAGTGTTCTGATTGCGGATATCCCACCGATCTCAGCCAGTGTGAAAACTGCGCATGTACACCAGACCCGAGTCTGACCAAGGACATCCATTCGCCGGTCACCAAGCGACCTTTGCCGTCGCGACCCATGCGGCGTCTTGCCCTTGACATAGACAAGATCATGCCGGTACTGGTCGAGCATTACGCGCAGCGACCACCTGAGCGGCTGTTGGCCGATTTCATAGTGGAGCATGCGGACCGCAAGGGTCAGAAGTGGTGTTTTGATCGTAATGGCGATGCCGGTATTCCCGTGCTTTATCAGGGGAATACGGTCGTGGTCAGCACCTGGTTTGCTGGTATCGCCGGCTACCATGCGGCGCTTTGCGAGTATGCCTATCGCGTGGGTGATATGAATTTGGTGCAAGAGTTCTGGGCTGGCGATACGCGTCACCTCGTGCATTTTCTGGGATATGACTGCTCTTATTCGCATGCGATTGCCTATCCGGGATTGCTATGGGCCGATACGGGGAAAGTCGGTCGTGTCAGCCACTTTACCAATGCCTTTCTAAAGCTGGATGGCCTCGATTTTTCCACGAGCCGCAATTACGCCGTTTGGGTGCGAGATATTGTCCAAGAGCATGACCCTGATGTGATCCGGCTGTACTTGGCACTCTTCAGTCCTGAGGAGTCGCCCGAAAACTTTGATCAGACACACTTTGGCGAATGGGCACGGAACTCCTCCGGATTGTTTGCCAGGATTGCGGCTGCTTTGCTCTATCAGCCTGATCCTGAAGCTGCCTTTTCCGGAAATGCCGCGATGGTATCCGCATGGCGGGCAGCCACCGGCGATCAGGGCTTTTCAATGAAGCGCTGCGCTGTATTGCAGATGGAGTTGCTGAGGGGCATTGAACGTGCACTGGATCTTGGCCTTGATGTCTCAGCGGTGGTTTTTGTGGCAGCGGTTCTGGGGTATCCGCTGCACCCTCGGCTTTCCATTCAGTTGTTGCAGCGATTTCAGCTGAGTCTGGAAGATGCAATCGATATGCTGCAGCGCCACTCAGGCGCTGCCGTAGTGTCGGGCGCTGAATTAGAGGTTGCCTGAATGCACGAGCCTGCGTTCGACGTCATCGTGGTCGGCGCCGGAATTGCCGGGGCCTCGCTGGCCTATATGCTGCTCTGTCAGGGCTTGCGGGTTGCCGTGATTGAGGCCGGCATAGCCGGTGGGCAAGGCGCATCTGCACTTTCTGGCGGGATTGTGCGGAGCTACGATCCTGACCCTTTGCTCGCAGATCTGTCGGCAGCGGGCCTTGCGCTATTTCAGTCCTGGGAAGCATTGGGGTTGCCGGGGCCGAGCCCGTATCGGGCGTCAGGTTGTTATTGGTTGTCTTCGGGCCATATTGCGTCAGCAACGGTTGCCGGCAGTCACATGCAATATGGGCGTCTTGATGATTTTCCTGCACTCGACTTCATTGATGAGAGTCGTGCTGCCGTCAATGTGCTGTTCGAGCCGGGCGGCGGCTATGGTTGTCCACGGGCGTTCTGCGCGCAGCTCGTGGCGGAGTGTCGCCGGCGCGGGGCATTGGTACTGGAGCATACGCGCGTAGAGCGGATTAGCCGGGAAGGTGCGGGTCCGCTGAGTGTGCACTGCCTGGCGTCCTTGCTGACGACACGACAGTTGGCGCTGTGCACGGGTTCGGGCCTTTCAGCCTTTCTGGATATTCCGGAATCATTCTCACGATCCATTCCTCTGCTGACGGTCACTTCGCCAGACTTGCAGCTGAAAGCACCATTGATCGATACGGAGCATTCGACGTACTTCAGGCCCCTGAATGGCCAGCATTTCCAGTGCGGCTCGCAACGCTGGGCCTTTTTGCAGGAGAGCGGCCCTTCACCCGAGGAAATTCGTGAGGATGCCCTTGAGCGCTTGTTTGCAGTTCTGGGGCGAAAAGTTCACGTCGAAGTGGTCAGTCAGGGCATCGCTTATGATGTTTACCACTCATCGTTCCGCCCCTGGATAGGGCATGTCGATGCGGAGCAGCAGATCATGCTCGCTTCACTCTACTCGGGCCGTGGTTTCAAGTATGCGCTGGCTGGTGCCGTGATCGGCGCGCGCAAGATCATGCAAGCGTTAGACAAGCCCTATGTTTGGTCGGCGATGGACGACCATGTCAGTCCGCGGCTCGAGAACGTTTTTCTGCCCCAGTCGGTTGTGGGGCTACGTCATGCTTAAGCTGAGACTGGGGCTCACGGCAAGTCTGGATGAGCGGCGGACCGTGCATACCATCGGCTTTCTCGACACGATAAAACATTTCAATGAGGCCCACGGTTTTCCTTTTCACATCATCTGGGTGGATGACAAAGCGGCGGCAGAATCTGCATCAAGCGCGGCTCATTTGCTGGTACGACAGAAAGCTGATGTGGTGGTCGGGCATTTTGCCAGTGCGGCTGCGGCGGCGGCCTTGCCGGTTTATGCCGGGCACGGCTTGCCGGTTTTTCTGCCCGCCGCTACCCACTGTCATCTGACCCAGACGTGTTCCAATGTGTTCCGCTTGTGCAAGACGGATAGCGATCTGGCCCGCCGTCTCGTTGGCTACATGCAGGTTCACGCTTATCGGCAGCTTGACTTGCGTCATGACGGCAGTCTGCACGGTCATGCCCTGTCCGACCTGATTCTGGAGGAGTGGGGGGGCGAGGTGGGCTCCGGTCGAGACTCCGTCGTCGTGTTCTGTGGCTCCTTCGAGAAAAGCAGTGAGTTCCTGCAGACACTCCGGGCCTTGGGCGACGCCCGTGATATATGGCTGACTGATGATGCCTTTTGTCCACAATTGCTGGACCACCTTCCCCCCGGTGAATGCCGCGTTTATGTCGTGGGCTATGACACCTCCGTGATGAATGCGATCTGTCACGCCTTTGAGAAAAGCTATCAGCTGCGTTTCGGTTACAAGCCGGGAACGTACTACTACAGCACTTATGCCGCTCTGGAAATCTGCCTGCAACTGGCGCGTCTGCCTCGAGCGCAATGGTTGTCACGTCTTTCGAGTGGCATCTGGAAAACCCATTTTGCCGAACTGGGTTTCCGTTATGGCGAAAGCGGCTTTGGTGAGATCAGCTTGTGGCAGCCTGTTTGCAGCAGGCCGCCACAAATGATCGGAAGCGCTGTGGCTTAGCCAGGCCAAGCACGGCCGAGAAGTGGTCAATCAGCCAACTATGGATGGGGCAATACATGGGAAACATGATGAAAAAGGAACGGGTGATGGCGGCCGATAGCTCGCCACCCGAGGTCAAAAGGCTGATTCGATCAAAGCTACCGGCGTATATCTTCAAGCCGACGCCTTGGTTGCTGGCATTTCCGGTCATCAATGCTGCTCTGATGATCATGGGCATCTATGCGGTCGGGCAGGTCGACTCCTGGCTTTTGAAGATCGGGATTACCTTGTTGGTGGGCCATCAGATGTTTGTGGTGGGGAATTTTTCGCACTACCTGAGCCATCTCTCGATCATCTCTAACCGTCGCCTGTGCTACGTCTTCGAGGTGCTGCTGTGGGGCATTGCCGGATCGTCGGCCACGGTATGGGTGCGCTCGCACAATGCGTACCACCACCAATATACCAACGGTAATAGGGATACTTTCCGAGCGTTTTCCGAAACGGAGGCTACGCCTAAACGCCGCTGGATTCATCGCTTGTTGTCGCCGAATAGCGAAGTGCGTTTTTCACCCATGGTCCTGATGACGTATTTCGCCACGCATAGCGCCTATTTCTCCGGAGCGCTGTATGGAAAGAGTGGAGATATCTCCTCCGTAGTGCCCTTTGTGCCAGATTTCAGCAAGACACAAAAACGCAGGGTGCTGTTCGAGATCGCTGTCATGGTCGGTGTTCAGGTTGGATTTTTCTTCCTGCTCGGCGCGGATTGGCTGACTTATCTCATGGTCTATGCGTTGAGTACGTTCATTGGTAGTGGCATCGCCAGTCTCTACCTCTTCACTCAGCATTCGCTTTTTCCACTCAGTGACGACAACGATCCGATCAGGAACTCGGCCTCTCTAAAGGTTAATCCTGTGATTGACTGGTGGCATATGTATGTCTCCCGGCATGTAGAGCATCACTACTTTCCCAATATGTCGCCCATTCATCTCCCACAGGTGACTCGATTGCTTGAGGAGCATTACCCCAGTCTTTACACGCGGACCACCTTTTCTGAGGTGCTGCCAGAAATCTTCAATCTCCCGCTTTTCAAGCAAGACACCATCAGTCTGCGTAAGGAGGCGTGATGAAAAGACAAGACATCATCATGACCGGTGGAACAGGCTTTCTGGGAAGCCATTTTTTGGCCCGGTATTTCGATCAGACTCAGGGCCGCGTTCATGCCATTGTACGTGGAGCCAATACCGCTATTGCTCGTGGAA
>JAUXNL010000023.1 GCA_030684415.1 Moraxellaceae bacterium
AGGGGCTGAGCCTGACCATGGAGGTGGAGGGCGACCTCGCCGGCGGACATGTCTGCGACGACCACCGCCTCTGCCAGGTGCTGCTCAACTACCTGAACAACGCCGTGAAGTTCACCGATGTGGGGCAGGTCACCCTGACTCTTGCCGTGACCGCCGAAGACGATCGCGACCGGGTGCGGATCTCCGTCACCGACACAGGCGTCGGCATCAGCAAGGCGGCCGCCGCCAGCCTGTTCGAACGCTTCAGCCAGGTGGACTCCTCGGTCAGCCGCACCCACGGGGGCACAGGCCTTGGCCTGGCGATCTGCAAGGGCCTCATTGAGGCCATGGGCGGGCAGGTGGGCGTAGAGTCTGCGCCCGGCGCGGGCTCGACCTTCTGGCTGGAACTCCGCCTCGAGCGGGCGAGCGTCTCGGCTCAATCGGCGCAGGAGGAGGGCCGCGGCGAGGCGTTGGCCGCCCACATCCTGCTGGTCGACGACCATCCTATGAACCGCGAACTGGGCGTCCTGATGCTGCAGATTCTCGGCTGCACCGCCGATGTGGCCTGCGACGGCCGCGAGGCGATCGAAGCTGCGAAGACCCTGGATTACGACGCCATCCTGATGGACCTGCATATGCCGGGCGTCGACGGCCTGGCCGCCACGCGGGCCATCCGCGCCCTGGACGGGGCGAGGGGAAAGGTGCCGATCATCGCCATGAGCGCCGACGTGCTACCCGAGCAGATCGCGCGCATGCGCGAGGTTGGCATGGTGGACAGTGTCGATAAGCCGGTGAAGATCGAAAACCTGCATGCCTGCCTTAGCCGCTGGACCGCACCGGACGCGGGTGAGGCCGCCGCCGCCTAGGCGCGGGAGAAGATCAGGGACGCGGCGCGCCCTCCGGCGTGCGGTTCCTGTCCCAGGACCCGAACTCATAGGCGATGCAGCGATCAACCAAGGTGCGCCAGACGGGCTCGGCGATGGCTTCAGACAGGCCGGCCTCCCGGGCGGCGGCGCGGACCTTGGCGATCACGTCCTCGATGCGGGCCTCGTCGCGCACCACGC
>JAUXNL010000029.1 GCA_030684415.1 Moraxellaceae bacterium
TGGGGCTATGCCGTGTTCGGCAAGGTCACCGAAGGCCTGGACGTCATCGAGTCCATCAAGAAGGTGCCAACCGGCCGTCATGGTCACCACTCCGATGTGCCCAGCACACCTGTGGTGATCGAGTCCGCTGAAGTCATCAGCGAGTAAGCCACGGCGGCCCTCTGCCAGCACAGACTGCCAAGGGTGGCCAAAGAACGGCCCGGCCGACCGCTGCCGGGCCGTTGTTTCAGGAAAGCGCCGTGATGCCTCGCACGCTATTCATCTCCGACCTTCACCTTTCACCTGACCTTCCACGGGTGACGGCCGGCTTTTTCCGCTATCTGGAGGCCGCCAGCGGCGCCGCCGCCCTGTATGTGCTCGGCGACCTCTTCGAGTCCTGGGTGGGCGATGACCATCGCGACGACTACAACAACGCCGTGATCGCCGCGTTCCGCCAGCTCAGCGACAGTGGCACCGCCCTCTTCTTTGCCCATGGCAACCGCGACTTCCTGCTCGGCGCCGGCTTTGTGGAGGCAACCGCCGCCACCCTGCTGCCGGATAACGCCGTCATCGACGTAAACGGCCAGCGCCTGCTCGTCATGCATGGCGATCAACTGTGCACGCTGGACGCCAAGTACATGGCCTTCCGCGCCCAGAGCCGCGATGCCGCCTGGCAGCAAGACATGCTGCAAAAACCGCTGGACCAGCGCCTGATGATTGCCAGCATGCTGCGCATGCAAAGCCGCGCCAACAATGCCAATAAGGCCGAGAACATCATGGATGTGACGCCGGAGGCCGTGCATCAGGCCCTGCGCGAGGCCGGTGTGCACACCCTGCTGCATGGCCACACCCATCGCCCACAGGTGCATGACTTCCTGCTGGAGGGCCAGCCGGCGCAACGCTTTGTGCTGGGTGACTGGCGCGAAGAAAGTGGCGAGGCCGTGACCGGTGTTGCCGACGCGCAAGGGTTGCGGCTGGAGACGTGGCGTTTCTGATCTGCCGTCACTGAAAGCTGGCGGACTGAGACACAAGCAAAGAGCTCGTGAGTTTGATGGCACGCCAATAAGTGCAGTGGACGCTCCGCACCATAGAAGGCGCTGTTGCCTTGCCAAAAAGCCTCCCGCCGAGAGAAATGCTCAGAAAAAACAAAGCCCGGCGATGCTGGGCCTGAATGCCATCGTTCGGGGTTGGCGGGGGAAGTCTTAGGCGTTGTATGCCCGGCACTGGCCTGCGCCCGATCATGCGTATACTGTATGCGCATAGAAACCCCAGAGAGCAGCCATGCAACCTGTCTACAACCCGGAAGCCCCCAAAAGACCGGCAAACCTTAGCGTTAACAGCGATTTGCTCAGCAAAGCCAAGGAATTCGACATCAACCTTTCCGCCACCTTGGAACTAGCCTTGGCCGCCGCCCTTCGGGAAAAGCAGCGCGCTCAATGGCTGACTGAGAACAAGACTGCCATTGATGCCTACAACGATCACGTAGAAAAGCACGGTGTCTTTAGTGATGGACTGAGGAGCTTCTAATGTCGCAGTTCACGGTACACCGCAACACGAACTCCGCCACCAAAGTATCGATTCCCTTCCTGCTGAATGTTCAAAGTGACCTGATCAAAGACTTGGGCACTCGCGTTGCAGTTCCGCTCTACCCTGCTGCGACAATGAAAGGGAAAACAATCCATACGCTGATGCCGATTTTCGAGATTGATGGCAAGCCATACGTAATGATGACGCCTCAGCTCGCTGGCATTCCAACGAAATTACTTGGCGCAACGGTTGCTGACCTTTCCACCAGAAGAGACGATATTATTTCCGCTCTCGACTTGCTCATTACCGGAATTTGACGCGAGTACTGGGAATGGTTAGCCCCCGTCACACGCCCCTTCAATCGGGGGCCAACAGTAGTACCCACCATCCGTTGATCGGGCGGCCTTAATAGCGATATCGGCGGGAAAGAGGCTACGGGTGATCAGCTCGTTCAGGAATTTTGTACCGCCAGATGCCTCCGTTGGAATGACAAATGACTCTGGCCTTAGCGAGGTAAAGACATAGATTCCATCAGAGGCCCACAGCCCCTCATCTTTAAAACATATCCGCTCTACCGACGACCACGAAAATTCTTGCTCCCATGGCTCGCCGCCTGGTGGGGCGGCACGAATTGAGACTTTCTCACCATCAAAGGTTACGAAGAACCACTGCCCCAGTGGAACTGGCTTTCTGGACTTGAACCAGGCGGACACTCGCTGAAGAAGGTTCATTTCGGCTGTCCCAAATTTCCGATTGAGCGAGCCAGGTTAGCTCTTGCCCGTTCCTCTAGTGCTTCATGCAATTTGGCAGTATTGAATATTGGCCTACGGGCAAGGAACTCGGCCAAGATATCCTTCCGCTTGGAGCGAAAAATCACCTCGGGCACCCATTCATATTCGGCCCGGACCTGTGCCTCGTATTCCTCAAAGCGGGGGATTGGCGCGCCAAGAATTGAAAGATCGACATCTACCAGTAATTGCTGATCTTTGCCTTGCGGCTGAGCTGAATGCCGAGTTGCCAAGATGTGATCCTTAACGCGCTCGATCCTTACCGGATCAACAGATGCCCTCAATAACTCACTTTCTGCCCAAGCGGCACTTTTCACCTCATTATCATTGGCCTTCACGTCGTAGATGGCATCGTGGAACCAAAGGGCAATCTCCACCTCCGCTGGCTCTACCGCCAAATCAAGGTGCTGTGCCAACAAACCAAGGCACTCAGAGAGATGCTGAGTCGTATGATATTTTCGCTGGGGCTCCTCGTATGCCGAGAGCAATTTTTGCATCAAGTCGAGCCCATCTCCTCGTGCGCCCATGCCCCTCCAGCACCGATTCCACGAAGACTGCAGCATGTTTACCTCAAGGAGCTAATGACGTTGTGAAAAGACGTATGTGACATATTGCTACCGTACCAAACAACCAGCAACATCGCTCCACGCTTACTGCCTCTGGCGCAGGATCCGCAGTCGATCCCCGGCAATGTCGTGCCTGAAAGTCATCATTCGGGGTTAGCCGGGGAAATCCTTGGACTTATCTGTTCACCGCTGGCATGAGCCCCACCATGCGCATGTCTGACACCCAGTTCTGCGCCATAGCGCTAAATGAATACGACCCCTTCTCTTTCCACAACCTGCTTTGCAGTATGAGTGAGGTGGGCAGTTGTGCGGATAACGATGCAGCAGAGAGCTTCTTTGGCGTGCTCAAACGTGAGCAGTCAACCCGTCGACAATATCGCACTCGCGCAGAAGTCAGGGCTGATATTTTTGACTATATTGAGCACTGCCATAACCCGAGAAAACGTCGGCAACTGGCAATACTTAAAGGGAATGATCTAGTCTTAACTCGACCATCTGTGGAAGCGGTGGTAAAACCCCGGACAAATAGCCCCTCGCTCTCGGAGGGGCAAAGAACATGGACATAACACCTTAGCGACCACCCGTGATGATACGGATTGCATTCGGAAACAGAGATGACAATACCCGATGAGCAAATATCAAAATCATAATAACCATTATTGGGATAGCAAAATATAGACCCAAAACCGAATAAGTCGAATCAGGCTCAATTAACTTGTATAAAACCTTTCTTGCAACATAAAGCAATGGCTCATGCGCTGCAAACACAAAGAAGCTGACGCCAGCAAGAGGCAATAAGAAATTCTTCAATGCCCGAGAGCTGGCCACCCACTTGGTCAGAAATAGTACCGTAAGTACGCCAAAGATAATCCCCGTCTTATGCAAAATGAGATGAAATTCCGATTTAATTAATATCACATCCACGATTAAAATAACGATGTAAGCCGCCGCAATCGCACTTCCGTATGGGTCAGTTGCAAATAAACTTTTTCTTTTGATCGCCAGCAGACTTCCCATGACAAAGAAAAATGTAGCTGCGGATGACGGAGTAAAAATAGGCCAGAACCCCGCAAACCAACAAAAAAATAAAATACAAACAAATGGAAGAGGCGCCTTCTTGCCTAGATAAAATATAATTGGCGTCAATAAAACTAAAATCATTAAATCCCGAATAAACCAGAACTGATACGCTATTGGCGACCTGCCAATTCCAAAAATAACGGTCATGTAATCACTAGCATTGAAACTTGCAATCAGCGCATTTTTCCCAGAAAAATATCCTTGCGCTGCAGGCAACGTCTGGGCAAATGCAAGCAACGCCAATGTAATGATATTCCAAAATAAAAATGGAATTAGCAGCGTTTTTGCTCTTGATTTTAGTTTTTCTATATAATTTTTCGTCGACCAATCAAAACCCACAAAAAAAGATACCCAGACATCAAGAAAAATAATGGGACTGCCGTTCGCGCAATTCCCTGCGATATTAAATTTTGCACAAGATCCGTTATAAAACCATTTTGGCTTACGCCGATGACGCCACTTGAAAGTCCAATCATGGTTCCATAGCTGTGTATAAATACGACACCTGATCCTCCCCCAGTTTCCCGGACACCCGGATAAGCGTAACTTTCCGACCGAGGTGACCCATGAAAACCAATCCCTGCGCAGCCAAGCCGCGCACCCGCTACACGGACGAATACAAGAAGCAGGTTCTGGTTCAGGCGGA
>JAUXNL010000031.1 GCA_030684415.1 Moraxellaceae bacterium
GAAACCGATCTGCTCGGCGAGCTGAAAAGCCGCGCGGAAGAAGATGGCATCAAGGTCTTTGCCGACAACCTCAAAGACCTGCTCATGGCCGCACCGGCCGGCCCTCGTGCCACCCTCGGCCTTGATCCCGGCCTGCGTACCGGCGTGAAAGTGGCGGTGGTCGACAACACCGGCAAGCTCGTCGATCACGGCGTGATTTTCCCGCATGAACCCAAGAACGAATGGGACAAGTCGATTGCCATGCTGGCCGTGCTCTGCGCGCGCCACAAGGTCGACCTGATTGCCATCGGCAACGGCACCGCCTCGCGCGAAACCGACAAGCTCGCGGCCGAGCTGATCAAAAAGCACAGTGAACTGAAAATGACCAAGATCGTGGTCAGCGAAGCCGGCGCCTCGGTCTACTCTGCGTCGGCGCTGGCCGCCGCCGAATTCCCTGATCTCGACGTGTCCTACCGTGGCGCGGTGTCGATTGCCCGCCGCCTGCAAGACCCGCTCGCCGAACTCGTGAAAATCGATCCCAAGTCCATCGGTGTCGGCCAGTACCAGCACGACGTGAACCAGGTGAAGCTCGCGCGCTCGCTGGATGCCGTGGTCGAAGACTGCGTGAATGCCGTCGGCGTTGACGTGAACACCGCGTCGGCCGCCCTGCTCGCACGTATCGCCGGGCTCAACACCATCATCGCGCAGAACATCGTCAGTCACCGCGACAGCTTCGGCACGTTCAAGTCGCGCGACGAACTGAAGAAAGTCCCACGTCTTGGCGACAAGACCTTCGAGCAGGCCGCCGGCTTCCTGCGCATCATGAATGGCGACAACCCGCTGGATGCCAGCAGCGTGCATCCGGAGTCTTACCCCGTGGTGCAGAAAATCGCTGCAAGCTCAGCGAAAGACATTCGTGAGCTGCTCGGCGACAGCCGCTTCCTGAAAGCGGTGAACGCTGCCGATTATGTGGATGACAAATTCGGCCTGCCCACCGTCACCGACATTCTGGCGGAACTGGAAAAACCCGGCCGCGACCCACGCCCGGAATTCAAGACCGCCACCTTCCAGGATGGCGTGACAGAAATAAAAGACCTCAAGCCCGGCATGATTCTCGAAGGCGTAGTGACCAACGTCGCCAACTTTGGCGCCTTTGTGGACATCGGCGTGCATCAGGACGGC
>JAUXNL010000038.1 GCA_030684415.1 Moraxellaceae bacterium
GGGGGCGGGCCCGGCGGCGTCACGACGGACAATCCCTCCCGGGTGTCTGGCACAGGCATGGCCGATCGCCCGGTCTCAAGGGGCGCCACATTGGGGCGCGGGGGCGTGACATCGGGCAGCTGCTCGACCCGGGGCCGCACCGGCTGCGCGACGGCGTGCCCGGTCATCAGCATCAGGAGGACCACCAGCACCCGCCCCATGGACCCTCTCAGCGCAGCCACAGCCGCGACTGCGTCAGGGTACAGCCGGCCTGCTGACACTGCTCGGGGGTGAGCACCTGGGTTTCCCGGCGCCGCCGGTCCTTTTCCATCGGCGAGATCACGGGGGTCCGGGCGTCGAGCAACTGACGGAGGCGGGTCTCGATCGCAGCATAGGCACTGGCCGGTGTGTTGGCCCGCGGCACGATGATGACGAAGTCGACCAGGTCATCAGCCCGCAGATCGATGTCATAGACAAACAGGCCATAGGGCTGCCCGGCGGGCAACTCGGGCTTAAAGGTGCAGCTGTAGCTGTTCTGGCAAAGCGACTGCCGGCCGCGCCCGCCTTCGCGCTCGTAGCAGCGCTCCCGACCGTTCGGGGGCACCACGCACAGGGCCAGATCCGGCGGCCCGGCAGTAGGCAGGGAAACGGGCCCGAAGACCTCAGCGCCATCCCAGGGCTGGCCGTTCAGCTTGCGCTGATTGGCCTCAAGGACGACCTCCTGGGCCACCGCCCCTGCCAGTCCCAGCCAGAGGCCTGCGACAACCAGTGCGGCCCTTACCCCCTGCCCTGCCATGCTCACATCCTGCGCATCGATCGCGGGGTCCCACGACCGCATTACCCCATGGTTGCGCGATCCGATTGTTTCGCGCATGCGACCTGCTGCCGCATGTGAAGGCAATGATCGTTGCGTAGCATTCCAGCTGGTCCAGGATATCTCCCGATGCTGCTGCTCCGCTGGCTCTGGTTCTTCACGAAGGTGAGCGCCGTTGGGGTGTGGTGGTTGCTGCGGGTGAGCGGCAGCGCCGTGCAGAGCGCGGTCAGCGCGGATTTCCGCGCCAAGGGCAGCCTCGGGACCGCCCGCTGGGCCTCGGGCTGGGAGCGCGTGCGCTATCGCGTCTACAGCGGGGTCGGACCTGTGGTCGGCAAGGGCGCTTTTGGCCGCCTGCTCCGCTTCAACCGCGACG
>JAUXNL010000039.1 GCA_030684415.1 Moraxellaceae bacterium
AGGACGAAAGAGACGGGCTGCCAGCGGGCCCGGTTGTTCCGGGTGACGAGGGGTGCGGCGAGAACGGCGCCCCCGAAGAAGCCGCCGGCCGCTCAGTACCAGGGCACCGACGTCGCGCCCCACACGGCCAGCGTCAGCGTCGCGGGGAGCGCCATTGTCGAGAGCAGCGACAGAATGGGATTCGGATGGACAATGCCATCGAGCAGGCCGAGCACGTAGATCCGGCTCGCGACGTGTCCGACCAGAAAAAGAGTGAGATAGGCAACAACCACGACACACCCATGAACGGCGGCAGAGTTCCGGCGCCGCATCGGTCCCGAAAGCGCGAAGACAATCGCGGCGATTCTATACTTGACGTAGCAAGCCCCGAATCTAGGTATGCCGTGTCAGGACACGGGGACCCCCTCGCTATACATCGCTGAAATTTCTCTGAGGGATCCCTCAAGAATGGTCCGTCGTGGGCGAAAAATTCATGCCTTCGCGATCTTCAACAAAGCCGCCCTCCGACGCGCCGCTGGGGATGACCGAGGCGATGACTTCGGCTGGCTTTTCGGTTTCTTTTCACTTTGGAGAAGCTCATTTTTCAGCTTCAGAAGCAGTGTGGGAGATTTACCGAGCGATGGAAGCGGCTCGGATAGCCACATTGGATGTGGCAGGAACTTCGCATCCACGAAGGAACGCAGCCGCTTCTCCATATCGTGAAGTCGCTCGGCGAGATCGTTGAGGGTGTCGGCGTTGAATTTGTGCTGACGAGACCACGGATGCCCTTTGGTTCCCATGCGCATCGTATTGAACTGTGGTTCTGTCGCGCTCCCGAGAATTGCCACGTCATGGATCAATCGATTTCTATCGTCGCCCGCGTAGTGCATATGGACACCTAGATCGGTGATCCGCACGCGCTCGGCCTTCGACGTTCTCGCCAGATGAGCAAGGTCCACAAACATCTGCGAGCGCGTTGAAAAATTCAGGATGCGCTCTGTGACGATGCGGCCATCTTTGGGGTGAATTGCAAGCAAGTCCCAGATGGCCCTGTTTAGGGCAAAGTCCATCTGGGCGTAGCGCACCGCGATTGTGCCTATGTGAGGAAGCAGGCTCTTTGGCACACTTGAATAATCCAAGAAGCCCGACGGTTCAGTCATGCCCAAGCCCTCCCCCAAGCTCGATCCCATCTTTCAGCAGACTGTTGCGCGCATGCTGGCGACTCCCCCACAGCCTAAAGAGGGAGTCAAATCAGTCGCCAAGAAGTCGTTGGCGAACGATCGGCACGAATGTCGCAGTCGAATTTGCGCAGCGCCCAGGTCACCGGGGCCTAGCTGGAGCAAAGGCAGGCGCGGCTGACGGGTTCGCCGCGATCCCTGCTACGACCACTTCACACCCTCTGGCACAGACCCATTTTGCCTCTATGATCGCCGCCGCCCCG
>JAUXNL010000246.1 GCA_030684415.1 Moraxellaceae bacterium
GGTATCAGCGCAAGGGCCTCACGTTTCACTTCGGCGCCGACGAGAAGACTGAACTCACCGAAGCCCAGGTGCTCTGGCAGTGCAAAACCTACATTGCCGCCTGCCGCCTCGCCGACGAATTCGGCTGCGAGACGATTGGCATCCAGTATCAGCAGGGCCTCAAGGATCTGCTGCCCGCCTCCGATTTGGTCGAGGGCACGCTCAACAACTCCGACCGACCCCCGGTCAAAAACGCCGCCGGGGAAATCATCCGCCCGGGCGGGCCGATCACGCATTTCAACGAGGCCGACGAGTGCGCCGGCCTCGACGGACTCTTCACCCAGCGCATCCACACCGCCCTCGGCCAGCCGCCGGAGAACACCCTGCACGATGTCCGCTGGGCCGACTGGGACAAGTCGGGCGCGACGGACGACTACGTGTGGGTGTTCCTCATCTCCGGCTCCGCGCCTCCCGCGCACCACATCGGCGGCTGGGCGGGCTCGGACTCGCACCGGCAGCCGCCGGTTTACTTTCGGCTGGGAGGTGGATCGCTGCGCGGCATCGCCAGGCCCGGCGAGATCGTGTGGTCGCGCGTCTTCGTCGAGGGCCGCAAACTCAAGATGGACCTCGGTCGCGCGAAGGTGGTCGCCCTGCCCAGGGAGGAAACCGAGCGGCGCTGGCGCGAGACGACTCCACAATGGCCGATCATGCACGCTGTCCTGCACGGCGTGACCCGCGACCAGTTGATGGCCCGCCACAAGGCCAACCACATCCACGTCGCCTACGCCCACTCGGCCAAGGAGGCCGATCTGGCAATGTATGCCAAGGCGGCCCTTGCGGCCGAGCTGGGGATTGAGGTTTTCCTCTGCGGCACCAAGGCGGACAGCTCGGCCTTTTGATGCCAAGTCCCTTATGCTTCAGACTATCGGGCGTGATTTGACGGATAAGGGGCATGATCGCGACGAGTGGCGGCAGCCTCGGCGGCTGGGCGCGTCGTAGGGCAAACCGCGAGGAGAAATCATCCTCAAAGGTGGAGTTCATTGACCCCAATGCGCTGAGGGTGGAAGTCGGCACTCCCCGTGCGGGCTTGTCTTGATCATGTTCTTCGTCATCCGGGGCAAGGGCGCCCCCGGCTCCATGATAGCCGCCGGATTGGCCCATACGTGCTCATTCGTGTGTTTCGTGGGCCAGCGGCATCGGTTGCCCCGGAATTTTTTCCACGAAACACACGAATGAGCACGTGTCAGAACCCCAACACGCTTGGGTGTGTCCGCTCGCGAAACCGGCGCGTTGGAAACAACTGACGCGTCCCACCTTCGATCTCCGAGGCAGGCTGGAGCAGTTGAAACGCGGTGGGGATGCCGCGTTCCTTGGGTTTTGATCCAAGACAACAGAC
>JAUXNL010000053.1 GCA_030684415.1 Moraxellaceae bacterium
GGACCGCTGCCAGCGACATCTTGCGCAGTGGCGACATTGGTGTGGCCGAAACGTATCGCGACGGCAAGATTGAAACACCTGACCTGCTCGCCGTACTCCTGCTCGCCTTGGCCAATCAGGACGTGCTGGAAAAAACCTTGCATGGCAGCTTTTGGGGCACGCTGCTATATCGCCTGCGCCACTTGATGAACCGCAACACGCGCAGTGGCAGCAAGAAAAACATTCACGCGCACTACGACATCGGCAATCGCTTCTACCGCCTGTGGCTGGATGAGTCGATGACCTATTCCTCTGCGCTTTTCCTGCACGACAATGCCAGTCTGCATGATGCGCAATATGCCAAATACGACCGCCTGCTCGATCTTCTGGAGGTGAAGCGTGGCGACCACATCCTGGAAATCGGCTGTGGCTGGGGCGCGTTTGCCGAGCATGCCGCTCTCACCCGCGGCTGCTATGTCACCGGCATTTCTTTGTCGCGGGAGCAACTCGCAGTGGCACGCGAACGTGTCAAAGGTACCCCGGCAGAAGCCCGCACCCACTTCGAGTTCCGTGATTATCGCGACCTCAAAGGCCAGTTTGATGCGGTAGTGTCCATCGAAATGTTTGAGGCCGTTGGTGAAACCTGGTGGCCCGACTACTTCAGCAAGGTCAAGCAATGCCTGCGCCCGGGCGGCCGGGCGGCCCTGCAAACCATCACGATTGCCAATGAGCGTTTTGATGATTACCGCCGTGGCACCGACTTTATCCATCAGTACATTTTCCCGGGCGGCATGTTGCCATCACCCCAGCGCTTCGAGGCAGAAATCCGCAACAGCGGCCTCAGCCTCGACAATTTCTACGGCTTCGGACTCGACTACGCGCGCACCTTGCGCCTGTGGCGCGAGAACTTCGAAGCGGCCGCCGACAGCATCAGGGCGCAGGGATTTGACGAAGCCTTCATCCGCCTCTGGCGCTTCTATCTCTGCTATTGCGAAGCCGGCTTTCTGACGCGCCGCACCGATGTTTACCAGGCCCTGCTGAAAGCCTGACCTTGCCGAGGAGCGCTGCCATGCGTCTTTTAATGCTGATCTGTGTGCTGCTGCTGGCTGGCTGCAGTGCGAAAACAGAAGACTACCGTGGCCAGCAGCCCGTTCTGGACCTGCGTGAATACTTCAATGGCGACCTAAAAGCATGGGGGCAGTTCCAGGATCGCTCCGGAAAAGTCATCAAGCGCTTTACCGTCGACATGAAAGGCACATGGACAGGCAACGAGGGCAAGCTCGAAGAATATTTCACGTATGACGACGGCACAAAGCAAACCCGCATCTGGTACTTGAGCGCATTACCGGATGGCCGATATACCGGCCGCGCAGACGATGTGATCGGCATTGCAGAAGGACAAGCCAGCGGCCCGGCCTTGCACTGGCATTACACGCTGGCACTGCCTGTGGACGGTAAAACCTACCATGTCCGCTTCAACGACTGGATGTGGCTGCACGATCAACACACCATGGTCAATCGTGCCGTCATGTCGAAATTCGGCATACGGCTGGGCGAAGTCACCCTGTTTTTCCGCAAAGCCGATGCCAGCAACGAAAACGGAGAAGCCTGATGAGCCTTAACCCGCGCATTCAGCGCTGGACCGATCGTCATGTCTGGGTGATTGGTGCTAGCTCCGGTATCGGACACGCGCTTGCCGATGCCTTGCTGCAACGCGGCGCAAACGTCGCGGTCAGTGCGCGCAAGACCGAGAGTCTGGACGCACTATCTACACAATACCCCGGCAAGGTGCTGGTGCTGCCACTCGACGTCAGTGATGCCGATGCCTGGAGCCGCTCTTATGCCGCGCTCGAAAGCCAATGGCCCACACTGGACGACTTCATTTTTTGTGCAGCGGACTATCAGCCCATTCGCGCATGGGAGCTGGAGGGACGGCGTGCGGAAAAAATGATCCGTACCAATATCGCCGGCCCTGTTCACGGCGTGGCCACCGTGCTGCCCGCCATGCTGAAAAAGCAAAGTGGCAGCATTGCACTGATTGCCAGTGTGGCCGGCTATATGGGCTTACCCAAGTCACTGGTGTACGGCCCGACCAAAGCTGCCCTGATCAATTTTGCCGAAGCGCTGTATCTGGATGTACACCCGCGAGGTATCGGCGTCAGCATCATCAACCCCGGGTTTGTCGATACGCCCCTCACGCAAGGCAATGACTTCACCATGCCGGCGCTCATCACCCCGGCGGAAGCCGCCAGCGAAATCATCAAGGGGCTTGAGGACGGTGCATTCGAAATCCACTTTCCGAAACGCTTCACGCGCTGGCTGCGGCTGATCCGCCGCCTGCCCTACTCCCTCAAGTTCAGCATTCTCGCCGAGGTGGCAAAGAAATCATGAGCCGTTCATTGCGTGGTTTGCAGGACTGGTATGAAACCCTCTCGCTCGAGTCGCTGGCCCTTATCGGCGACTTCTATACCGAGAATGCACGGTTCAAAGATCCGTTCAACGAGGTCACGCAACGGGACGATATCCGCCACATCTTCTCCAAGATGTTCGAGACACTGGAGTCGCCCCGCTTCCACTTTGAAGAGACCGTCTGCGAAGGTCGGAAAGCCTTCATTATCTGGCATTTTGATTTTGGCTGGCGCGGCAAACCCATGCGTATTCGTGGTGCCAGTCATTTGCGGCTGAACGAAGATGGCCGCGTCGAGTATCACCGTGACTACTGGGATGCAGCAGAGGAGCTCTACGAAAAGCTGCCTGTACTGGGCTGGATGCTCAGGCAGGTCAAACGAAAGCTGGAGGCCTGAAATGATGAATGCAAAGCTGTCTGACGTGGCATCACCCGACATGAACGATGCACCGGTCATGCTTCCCATCAACGCCGTCGAGCGCGAAACCGGCGTGTCCAAAGAGTTGCTGCGTATGTGGGAGCGTCGCTACCACTTCCCCCACCCCGGGCGGGATGGACAAGGTGACCGCATTTACCCAATGGAGCAGGTCAACAAGCTGCGCCTGCTGCGGCGCCTGATTGATGCTGGCTTCCGTCCGGGGAAGATCATCGAACTGGACACTCCGGAGCTGGAAAAACTGCTGCGCTCGCAAAGCCGTAACCCGGTGGAGATGGCGCCAGAAATTGAAACCGAGCTGCTGGAAGTCTTGCAAAGCCGTGATGCGCATCGCGTCCGGGAATATCTTTCACATCAGATGATCAAGCTGGGCCTGCAAACCTTCATCCTCAATTTTTTGCAGCATGCCAACTTCATTGTCGGCGACGCCTGGGCTCGTGGTGTGCTGGAAATCCATGAAGAGCACCTTTACACCGAGCAGGTGCAGGCCTTGATCCGTGGTGCCATCACCAATCTTCGTGCCGCCAGCGAAGGGCCGCACATCATGCTCACCACAGCTCCGGAAGAAAGCCATATTCTGGGCATCCTGATGGTGGAAGCCATGCTGAGGCTCGACAATGTCGATGCCATCTGCTTCGGCGCGCAAATGCCGGTGCGTGACATTGCCCAGGCCGCCCTCAAGCACAAGATGCATATCGTGGCGCTGTCGTTCAGCGCGTCTTACCCAACCAGCAAAGCCATCGAGTTCCTGGAGGAATTACGCTTTCGCCTGCCGCTGACGGTGAAAATATGGGCGGGCGGCAGCTCTTTGCGCTCGACACGACGCAGTGTAGAAGACGTGGATTTCTTTCACGATCTCGACAGCATCAAGCAGGCCGTTCTCCAGTGGCGTCGGCAGCAAGGCGGCAAACAGTGAGCAAGGCGCCTGAAAATGCTCAACGCCATCTGGTCTGGCTGCGGGCAGATTTACGCATCACGGACAATACGGCGCTGTCGGCGGCCTGTTCCGACCGCCATGCGCAAGTCGCCTGTGTTTACACCATTACGCCAGCGCAATGGCAGCAGCATGATGTGGCGGGTGTCCGTGTCGACTTCGAGTTACGCCATTTACGCGAACTGAAGACCGCACTGGCCGCGCTCAATATTCCGCTGCTGATTCTCAAGGTGCCGGATTTTTCTGCCCTGCCTGCCGCGCTGCGTCAGCTTGTTTCAGCGCACGACATCACCGCCGTATTTGCCAACCGGCAGTACGAAGTCAATGAAATCGCCCGCGACAACGCCGTAACGGACGCACTGACGCACACAGGCGTAGCGTTCAATCTGTTTCACGACCAATGTGTATTGCCACCCGGCTCTGTGCTGACGGGCGATGGCCGTTTCTACTCCGTCTTTACGCCCTTCAAACGCAACTGGCTGGCACGCATCGACACCACGGGCCTCTCGTTACTGCCGGCTCCGCGCGCGCGCGCGGCCTGTTTTAGCGAAGGCGATCCGGTGCCTGCCAGCGTGAAAGGTTTTGCATCGCATGTGGATGCTGACGTAGCCGCACAATGGTGGCCGGCTGGTGAAAAAGCCACCTTGCAGCGCTTGCAGTCTTTCTGTCGACAAACGCTTGCCCGCTACGACGAAACCCGCAATTTTCCCGCGCAGGATGGCAGCAGCCGGCTTTCCCCGTATCTAGCGATTGGTGCGCTTTCGCCACGGCAATGCCTGAATGCCGCCTTCAACTTTCGCGCCAAAAATGGCAACAGCAACGGCATCGAGCAGTGGATTTCCGAGATTGGCTGGCGCGACTTCTACAAGCATGTGATGGTCGGCTGGCCACGTGTTTGCCGGCACCAGCCCTTCCGGCTGGAGACCGCCAGCATTCCCTGGCGCCATGACGAGGCCGACTTTCAACGCTGGTGCGAAGGCCGTACCGGCTTCCCGATTGTCGATGCTGCCATGCGCCAACTGCAGCAGACCGGGTGGATGCATAACCGCCTGCGCATGATTGTCGCCATGTTCCTGACCAAGGATTTGTTCATCGATTGGCGCTGGGGCGAAAAATTCTTCATGCAGCATCTGATTGATGGCGACTTGTCGGCCAACAATGGTGGCTGGCAATGGTCAGCCTCTACCGGTAATGATGCCGCTCCCTATTTCCGGATTTTCAATCCGCTGCTGCAAAGCCAGAAGTTTGATCCAGAGGGCGACTTCATCCGCACCTATGTGCCTGAACTAGCCAATGTGCACGATCGCTCCATCCATGCCCCGGGCGGTTCGTTGTTCTCGACATATCCCGCTCCGATGACAGACCGCAGTGGTGTCAAGGAGCGGGTGCTTCAGCATTTCCGGGAGATAAAAGGCTTTGCGGATTAGCGGCCAGTGACGTGGCCGAATATGCGTTCCCGAAGCCGTATGTGGCTTCCCGACGCAGGGCAGCCGCTATCGGACGGTGTATTTCTGTGCCGACAATTCACCCCGCCCTTGACAGCTTGCTGAAAAACGCCCATCCCGGGCTTTTTCAGTCCGCGATTCCGGCACATGTCCGGAGTCGTTCCACGCTGAATCAATCATGCAAACGTGATTGATTAGCGCCCCGGCCATCCATGGCCGGGAAAACACTGGCTGAAAAGCATTTTTCAGCCAGTGTTTAAGCCGGATTCAGTTCCCGGAACAGCGCCACATACTCTTCCGTGAGCTTGTGCTTTGGCGCCAGATAGACCAGCGGCTGCGACTTTTCGTGCGACTCTTTCATGATGACCGACGATGAAAGATGCGAACTCACGATCGGCAATCCTTCGGCGCGCAATTCTTCCACCAGCTTCACCGGCAGGCTGGCGCGTGCCTGGAACTGATTGACGACAATCCCCTCCACCTCCAGCTCCGGATTATGGTCAGCGCGTGCTTCGCCCAGATTTTCCAGCAGCGTGTACAGCGCACGACGCGAGAATGCATCGCAATCGAAAGGAATCAGGCAGCGCTGCGCGGCAATCAGCGCCGAGAGCGTGTAGAAATTGAACGCCGGTGGCGTGTCAATATAGATGGCATCGTAGGTGTTGCCCAGTTCGCGCAGCGCGGCCGACAGCTTGAATATCTTGTGCTTGCTCTCGAGCAGATGCTCGATTTCTCCCAGCTCGGGGTTAGAGGGAATCACGAAGAGGTTGGCAAACGGGGTCTTGTGCACATACTCGGAAAGCGGCTTTTCGCGCTCTTTGACCTGCAGGGTCTTGGCGAAGAACTGGCCAATGTTGGGCGACAACTCAGGCTTGTCGCGGGAGAACTCGGCGGCTTCGCCAAGCAGGTATTGCGTGGCATTGCACTGCGGGTCGAGATCGACCACGAGGGTCTTTTTGCCCTGGCTTGCACTGATGGCCGCGAGATTGACCGTGATGCTGGACTTGCCCACCCCGCCCTTCTGATTGAAGACAACCCGACGCATTCTGCTACTCCCTTGAAATGCTGCACGCGAATGTGGCGCGGATTGTAGCCCCTGCCCGTCAGTGAAAGAACCAGTACGCCACGAGAATGGCCACCACCACGGCCACCAGATCAGCAAAGAGGCCGCAGGCCAGCGCATGGCGCTCGCGGCGGATACCGACGGAGCCGAAGTACACGGCCAGCACATACAGCGTGGTTTCAGAAGAGCCCTGGATGATGGCGGCCACGCGGGCCGGGAAAGAGTCCACACCATAGGTCTGGATGGTTTCGATCATCATGGCGCGGGCACCCGAGCCAGACAGCGACTTCATGATGGCGGTGGGCAAGGCCGGCACAAAGTCGGTATTGGCACCGAGCCAGGCAAAGCCGGTGGCGACCGCGCCCAGCAAGGCCTCCATGGCACCGCTGGCCCGGAACACCGCGACCGCCACCAGCATGGCCACCAGAAAAGGAATCAGGTTGACCGCCACTTCGAAGCCCTGCTTCGCGCCGGTGATGAAGGCGTCGTAGACATCAATGCCACGCCGCCAGCCGGCCAGCAGGAACGTCACGATGATGGCAAACAGCAGCAGGTTGCCAATAAAGGCCGAACGCACGCCCAGCAACTCAGGCGGCGCCGTCAGCACACTGGCCACCACCAGCCCCATCAGAGCGGCGATCCCGGCGGCATAGGCCAGCACGACGCGATCCAGCAGCTTCAACTTTTGTATCCACGCCACCATGCACAGGCCGGCAAGCGTGCCCACCATGGTCGTGATGAGGATGGGGAGGAACACACTGGCCGGCTCGGCCGCACCGAACTGCGCCCGGTACAGGAAGATGGTGACCGGGATCAGCGTCACCGACGAAGTGTTGAGCACCAGAAAGAGGATTTGCGCATCCGTCGCCGTTTCCGGCTCAGGGTTGAGCGACTGCAGGTCTTTCATGGCCTTGAGGCCGAGCGGCGTGGCGGCGTTGTCCAGCCCCAGCATGTTGGCCGCCAGGTTCATGGTCACCGAGCCCATGGCAGGATGTCCGGCCGGCACGCCCGGCATCAGGCGTCGGAACAAGGGCGCCAGCGCCCAGGCCAGTTTGTCGATCAGCCCGGCACGCTCGGCAATATGGAACAGCCCGAGCCAGAAGCAGAGCAGGCCCGCGAGCCCCAGGGCAATCTCGACCGATGTACGCGCGGCCTTGAAGCTGGCTTCGACCGCGGCGGCGACAATCTCCGGCTCACCGCCAAACGTGGCCTGATAAAGGCAGGAGACAAACGCAATCAGAAAGAAGCCCAGCCAGATACGGTTCAGCACACCTGCACTCCCCGGTTCATGGTTGCGTCCTTGCCTGCTGGCACCTGTCATCAAGCCGGCAAGTGAAGCGGAATCGCTGGTCGGCCTCAAGCCCCGCCGGGGCGACAAGCGCATTTCTTTTGCAGCGTCATGAAGCGCCGCTGCTAGGCTGAAAACGTCAGCCGCAGGAGGTGGCACCAGCAGCATCAGCGCAAGGCCGAAAACAAATGCGCCGGGCATTCGATACCCACGTCGTCATGCGGTGCTGATGGGGACAATCACCCTCTGCCGCGGACGGAACGAACCGGTAACGCCCAGCCAGCGCTTGGCGCCGTTCTGTTGCAGGCTCTCCCTCCTGCAACAACGAAGGAGCCCTGCTTGAACACTGCCCCCCCCTGCGCCCCGCAAAGCGCTCTTGGGCTCGCGGGACGACGAACATCCAGTTTTTCAAACGCTCATAGAGCCGCTAAAAGACTGTTCAAGGAGCCACACATGACCCTGCGTATCGGTATCAATGGCTTCGGCCGCATCGGGCGACTGCTGGCTCGGCTGCTCGCCAGCCAGCCCGGCATCAGCCTCAGCCATATCAATGACCCCGCGCTCGACCCGGCTCAAGCGGCGCATCTGCTCTACTTCGACAGCGTACACGGCCGTTGGGCCGGATCGGCCAGCGCAACGGATACAGGCCTTGTGCTGAACGGCCGGCACACCTCTTTCAGTCGCGAGCGCGACATCGCCAGCGCCTGGCGAGAGCGTGCAGAGGTGGTGGTCGACTGCTCTGGCCGCCTGCGCCAGGCCAGTGATCTGGCACCATACTGGGAAGCTGGCATTCGCCGCGTGCTGGTGTCGGCGCCGGTCGAGGGCATCCCCAATATCGTGGTGGGCGTTAACGACCATGGCGTGGAAATGGAGGCTGCCGCACTCTGCGCCGCCTCTTGCACCACCAATTGTCTGGCCACAACAGCGCATGTATTACATGAAGAATTCAACATAACTTCAGGATTTATAACAACAATACATGGACTAACCAATGATCAGGCCCTGATGGACCAGGCACATGAAGACTGGCGACGCGGCCGCGCCGGTGGCAGCTCGCTGATTCCCACCACCTCGGGTTTTGCCAAGGCTATCGGCCGCGTGCTCCCCACACTCGAAGGACGGCTGGACGGCTTTGCCATTCGCGCGCCAATTGCCAATGCGTCACTGATCGATGCCAGCTTCGTGCTCGGGCGCCCCGCCACCGCCACCGCCGTGAATGACGCGCTGCGCCTGGCCGCCGCCGGGCCTTTGTGCGGCATTCTGGCGGTCGAGGATCGCCCACTGGTGTCGGCCGACTTCCGGGGCGACTCCCACTCCGCCGTCATCGACAGCGCGCTGACCCGGGTCATGAACCAGCATCTGCTCAAAGTCGTGGCCTGGTATGACAACGAAACCGGCTACAGCAACCGGCTCGCCACCCTGGCACAGCGACTGGTTAACCACTGACCTGCTTCATGTGGTTTCGAGCTTGTAGCTATCCACATTTTCTGTGGATAAGTTTGTGGGTGGATTGCCCTCAAGGGCTGCCAAGGCCCGTCAGCAGGGGCTTGGCAACAATTTGGTGATTTTTTCGTCACATCAATATTTATCAATAAAATCAGGGGGTTGTTTTTTATACAGCGGCCAGCATGGGCGTTGGTGGTCATCTGTACAGTCTTTGCCCACAGGCCGCACAGGGCTTGTCGGACAAGGTGCATAACCCCTTCAGAAAAATCACTTAGCGCAACTCCCTGTGCAAACTTAAAGTAAATTCTCATGATGCTGGCGCGCATGCCCAGCGGGCTTGAAGTCGCAAAAATGACAGCGAGTCAGGTGTCGGACACGTGACTGATGCGAACCCTTTAGTCACGAATTGTCAGTTCCGGTTATAGCTCGTCAGCACCCGGCTTCGTATGGTCAGAACCCCTGTATGAGGCCGCCTGCTTTCGCCCTGCCCTGCCTATGGCATCGGGCCATTGAACGCGGCCTGCCCCTTCCCGACTGAGAGCTCCACCATGGCACACGAGACCCCCACCGCTCCCCTGCTCGACATTCCCGGCGACCCCGGCCTGCCGGTGTTGGGCAATACGCTGGGCTTCATGAAAGACCCGGTGGCGTTTCTCGATTCGCGCTACCGCCGTCATGGGGAAGTGTCGTGGACGAACGCCTTCGGCATCCGGCTAGTGTCGATGCTTGGCCCCGATGCCAACCAGTTTGTCTTCCGCAACCAAGGCGACCTGTTTTCCAACAATCAGGGCTGGGACTACTTCATCGGCAAGTTCTTCACCCGCGGCATCATGCTGCTCGACTTCGACGAACACCGTTACCACCGCTCCATCATGCAGGCCGCTTTCAAGAAGCCGGTGCTCGTGCGTTACCTAGGCCACATGAACCCGATGATTGATCGCGGCATCCGCGCCTGGCAGCCCTCGCCCACTTTTCCGATTTTCAAGCAGATCAAGCAGCTCACGCTGGACATGGCGACCGAGATTTTTGTCGGGGCAAAACTGGGCCCCGAAGCCGACCAGCTCAACAAGGCCTTTATCGACACGGTGAAAGCCGGTACCGCGCTGGTCCGGCACCCGGTCCCCGGCCTGCGCTGGAAAAAAGGCCTGGAGGGCCGACGCGTGCTGGAAGATTTCTTCCGCGCCAGCATTGCCGAAAAACGCGCCACGGAAACCGACGACCTCTTCTCTGTGCTGTGCCATGCCCGCGCCGAAACCGGCGAAAGCTTTACGGACGACGATGTCGTCAACCACATGATCTTCCTGCTGATGGCCGCCCACGACACCACCACCATCACGCTGTGCTCGATTTTCAACCGGCTGGCACAGAGCCAGGAGTGGCAGCAACGGGTCCGTGAAGAGTCTCTCGCGCTCGGCAAGCGCCATCTGGATTACGACGATCTGGACAAGCTGGAGGCCATGAGTCTGGTGATGAAAGAAGCGCTGCGCATGATGTCGCCGGTACCGTCCATTCCGCGCAAGACGGTGAAAGAGGTGCACTACAAGGGCTATCGCATCCCCAAGGGCACCTTCATCAACGTGGTGCCTTACTACACCCATTACATGCCGGAGTGGTGGGAGAACCCGCAGCAGTTCGATCCGCTGCGTTTCAGCGAAGCGCGCAACGAGCACAAAAAGCATATGTACCAGTACGTGCCTTTTGGCGGTGGCGCCCACATGTGCATCGGGCTGCATTTTGCTGAAGTACAGATCAAGTCGATCCTGCACCAAGTCGTGCAACAGTACCGCTGGAGTGTGAAGCCCGGCTATGACATGCCGGTAGACAACACCTCGCTGCCGGTGCCGGCAGATGGCTTGCCGGTACGGCTCGAAAGGCTTTGAACGGTCGCGGCACGCACCGCTCAAAAATCCTCCACCCCTGCTGCAGGAACTGAGCAGGAACATCCAGATGCGCCTTGACCGCTGGCTGAAAATGCCTTTCAGCCAGCGGCTTCCCGGCCGGGGATGGCCGGGTCGCGAATCAATCACGCTTGGGTGATTGATCCAGCGTGAAGCGATTCCGGACATGTGCCGGAATCGTGGACTGAAAAAAACGGGATGGGGGTTTTTCAGCCCGCTGTCCAGCCTACGCGAGTCCTTCGACACGCTAGCGCTGAGCCCTTCGAGGGGGGCAGCACGAGCGTCTTTAATTAGCGATACGTCTGGATGCTCCGCTGCCGCTGAGCATATCGAAGGTAGGCAAGTGCAGGGCGGGATATTGTCAGCAAGGGCTTGAGTGCGCCTGTTTCCCTGATGCCGATCAACTTGATCGGCAGTTGTGCCGGCCCGTCAAATACGGCTGTCCGCCGCCGTCAATACAGTCCGGATACGCCTGATTACCGTGAGGCCGTCACGCATCAGGAGCCTCACCATGACCGCCGCCGCCCCGATCACTCCCGCCGCCACACTCAAACAACCGCCTTACGATGAGGGTCTACCGCTGGTGGGCTACACCCTGCACTTCCTGCACGACCCGCTGGAGCTGGCGTTCAAGCTGCAGCGCCGCAACGGCAACGTCTTCCGGTCCCGCGCCTTTCTGGATGTTGTCACCCTGCTCGGGCCGGAGGCCGCTCAATACGTGCTGCAGGATCGCGACGACCGGTTTTCGTCTGCCAAAGGCTGGGACTTCTTTGTCGGCAAGTTGTTTGAAGGCGCGATCATGGCTATGGATGATCCCGCGCATCGCATTGAACGCCGCATCATGCAGCAGGCGTTCAAGAAACCCGCGCTCACCAGCTATGTCGAAAAAATGGCGCCGTACATGGCCGAGCGACTGTCGCGCTGGCAGCCTGCCGAGCAATTCCAGGTTTTCCCCCATATCAAGAAACTGACGCTGGACCTCGCCGCGCCGGTGTTCATGGGCATCGAGCTCGGCCCCG
>JAUXNL010000058.1 GCA_030684415.1 Moraxellaceae bacterium
ATGATGAAGCCGAACAGGCTGAAGGTCACCGCGGTGAGCACGAGAAAGCCGAACATCCAGAACGGATGAGCAATCTCGTAATCCACAAAGAGCCGTGCGGTGAGCAGCATGAGCAGGCCGAGCATCACAGACTTGCTGGCAGCAGCGCCGACATAGCCGATCACGGTTTCCACAAACGATACCGGTGCCGAGAGCAGCTCATAGATGGTGCCCGACCACTTCGGCATGTAAATGCCGAAAGAGGCATTGGAAATGCTTTCTGTGAGCATGGTCAGCATGATGAGGCCGGGAATGATGAAAGCACCGTAGCTCACCCCATCGATGGCGCCCATGCGCGAGCCGATGGCCGCACCAAACACCACAAAATAAAGCGAGGTGGAAATCACGGGCGAGGCAATGCTCTGTGCCAGCGTGCGGAAAGTGCGCGCCATTTCAAACATATAAATGGCGCGGATGGCGTGCAGGTTAAGGCGGTTCATGCGGCGCTCCGGACCAGGCTGACAAAAATCTCTTCAAGCGAACTCTGGCTGGATTGCAGATCGCGCCAGGTGATGCCTTCGTCGTCCAGTTGCCGCAGCAGTTGTGCAATGCCGGTGTCGTCGCCTTGTGCATCAAAGGTGTAGACCAGCGTATTGCCGCCATCGGCCAGTTCGAGCGCCATGCCGTCGAGCTGGCCGGGCAGGGCGGCGAGGGGCTGCTTGAGATGAACAGTGAGTTGTTTCTTGCCGAGCTTTTGCATCAGCGTTGCCTTTTCTTCCACCAGGATGAGCTCTCCTTTGCGGATGACGCCGATGCGGTCGGCCATTTCCTCGGCCTCCTCGATGTAGTGAGTGGTGAGGATGATGGTGACGCCACTGTCGCGCAGGCGCCGCACCATTTGCCACATGTCGTGGCGCAGCTCGACATCGACGCCAGCACTGGGCTCGTCCAGGAACAGGATGGACGGTTCGTGCGAAAGCGCTTTGGCAATCATCACGCGCCGCTTCATGCCGCCCGAGAGCGCCATGATTTTTTCATGGCGTTTGTCCCAGAGTGAAAGATCGCGCAGGATTTTTTCGAGCAGGGCGTTGTCGGGTGCCCGGCCGAACAAGCCACGGCTGAATTTGATGGTGGCCCAGACGGTTTCGAAAGCATCGGTGCTCAGCTCCTGTGGTACCAGGCCGATTTTCTGGCGGGCGGGACGGAAGTCGCTGACGATGTCGTGGCCGTCCGCCAGCACGCGTCCACTGCTGGCGTTGACGATGCCGCAGATGATGCTGATGAGGGTGGTTTTGCCGGCACCGTTGGGGCCGAGCAGGGCGAAGATTTCGCCCGGACGGATGTCGAGGTTGATGTTGTTCAGGGCGTGGTGCCCAGTGGCATAAGTCTTGGTGACGCCCTGCACGGAGATGATGCTGTTCACGAGAACTCCTGATGAAGCGCTAGGGTGCCGGCGGTTGGGGAGCGGTGCGGCCAAGGTTTCAGGGAAAGCTCACAGTGTAGGGAAAATTCAGCCGCGCAGTGAAGGCCTTCGTGGCATCTGCGCTTAGCCATGTTGCCGAGCCACTGACATCCGCATTCACCTGCACCCCCCCCCTGTGGATGTGGATTCATTCAGCGCCTGAAGGTCATGGCGAATGTGGGGCTTCCACAAAGGCTTTCAGGTTGCTGAGGCCGGCTTCAAAGTCGGCCCCCACCATTTTGTCCATGTCGAAAAACAGATGAATGATGCGGGCGAAGAAGGGCACGGGGCCGGTCATGGCCCAACTCACTTCTGTGCCCTCAGCCTGTGGGCGCAAGGTGAATTCGGCGATGTTGTGCGCTTCGAACGGCGCGAGGAAATCGAGCTGAATCGTGATTTTCTCGGCTGTTGCCGACGTGATTTCCATGCTGCCGCTACCAACGTTCTGGTCGCCTTGCCAGCTATAGCGGGCACCCATACCACTGGCGGCGCCGCTGAAGGTGCGCTGCATGGCGGGGTCTTTCTTTTCCCAGGGTGACCACGCGCCCCAGCGATGAAAGTCACTGATCTGTGCCGCCACCTGCTCGGGTGCGGCCTTTATCAGTACCGTGCGCTCAACGCGGAAAGTGTCGGGCCGCAGGGCCGCCACCACCAGCAGTAGTGCAACAAAGGCGCTGACGCCAATCGCCATGTATTTCAGCATGGTGTATCTCCTTGGCTTTTCGCCATTTTGTTCAGGTGTAATGACTCTTCGTCATTCTGTCGCAGCAGTGTCCGGCCTGAGGCGGGTTCTTCTGTTGCTTCGTAGCGATGGGAATTCGCCTGATGCATGAGAAAGAAAGCCTGACAGGCCGGTTGCACGAAGAATACTCATTGGTGCGCTTCGATGGCTGCCGTCAATTATTGTGCGGCCAACGTCGAAAAAACGGAGCATCAATGAGCGGCTGATTTCAGGCTGCGCCTGTGCCGTTTCCACCGGGGACAGACAGCGTTTTCGGCAAACGAGTCCGTCTACAGGTTTATTGCCGGTAATAATGCACTTCCATGAACTGCTCCCATTCACCGGCATCGTTCTGCATATGCGAGGTGAGCACACGATGGTTGTCGTCGATAAAGGTTTGTACATCGCGGTAGGGGCGGATGGCGCCGGAGCCATCCATGGAGGGGCCGCTCGCACTCAAGGTGAGCGCGCGTCCATCGGCAGACATTTCGCCTTCGTATACCCAGAGGTAATCCATCATCGAGCCTATCCAGGTGCCGACGAATTTTCCTTTGCGGCTGTCATAGCCGAGCGTGATCTGCATGGTGTGCGAATCACCGTCGGACATATGGCTGACGCCTTCTGCCTGTATCCACAGCTCACCGATCTGCCGGCCGGTTTCGGTGGTAGTCCATGTCATTGGCGGTTGGTCAGGGCCGGTGGGCGCCTCACCGGTGGCTTGCCAGATGCCGAGGAATTTCTTCAACCATTCATGTTCTTTCTGCGCGACGGCTTCCATGGTGATACTCCTTTTTTGAGTGTTTTTCAGATCAGGGTGGCGACGTGTGTGTCCACAGGGGCGAGCCGCTAACCGTTTTTACAATCGGCGACGGCCGTTTTGCTGTTGCCGTCGTGTTGCCCATTTGGGGTGTCCCTCAGTGGCCACTGGTCAGGTGAGTCATGTTCTTGTTGTCGAGGGGCTTGTTGCCAAGCTGACCACCACGCATCAGCAGGGCACCGAACACACCGGCTCCGATGGCAAACAGGCCGCCGGTCAAAAACGCCAACTGGTAGCCGCCTGTGAGGGCCGCGGGCATGTCGTTGCCGGCGGCCAACAGGGATTCTGTACGCGCGCCGGCCATGCTGGCGAGTACGGCCAGCCCGAGTGCGCCGCCCATCATGAAGGCCGTGTTCACCATGCCGGAAGCGAGCCCGGATTCGCTGGGCTGCACATCGTTCATGGCGGCCAACAAGACGGGATTGAAGGCAATGCCGCCGCCCAGGCCCAGCAGCACCATGCCGGGGAAAACATGCCACCAGAAATCGCCGTTCACCGGAGCAAACGAAAACAGCACGAGGCCTGTGCCGGCAATCACGAGGCCCACGCCCATGGGCAGACGGATGCCGAAGCGCATGACCAATTTGGCCGAGAGGCCCAGTGAAAATACGGCCATGATGAGATCGGGCGGTAAAAAGGCGAGGCCGACCTGCATCGGCGTGTAGCCCAGTACCTGTTGCAGATAGAGCGCCGAAATGAAGAACCAGGCGAACATCGCCGCGGCCCAGAACACGCTCACCACATTGGCGATAGCGACGTTGCGCAGGCGGAACAGCGTGAGCGGCATCAGCGGATGTGTCACGCGTGATTCGATAAAAATGAACAGGGCCAGCAGTACGGCGGCAATACCGAGCAGGCCCAGTGTGGCCAGCGAAGTCCAGCCAGCCTCATTGCCGTTGACGATGGCGTATACCGCCAGCATCAGTGAAGAGGTGATGGTGAGCGCGCCGGCCCAGTCGAGTTTCTCGCCATGTGCCGTCCCTTTTGCATCGGGCAGCAGCTTCACCGAAAACGCATACACCGCAATCCCGATGGGCAGGTTGACCAGAAATATCCAGTGCCAACTCAGCGTGGTGAGCGCGCCGCCCAGCAGTACACCGATGCTGCCGCCGGCCGCGCAGACAAAGCCGTAAACGCCCATGGCCTTGGCGCGGTCACCATCTTCCGTGAACAAATCCATGATGAGCGAGAGTGCGACAGCGGTGACGACGGCGCCCCCCAATCCCTGAATGGCGCGCGCCGCCACCAGCACTTCTTTGCTGGTGGCGATGCCACAGGCCACCGAGGCCACGGTGAACAGCACGAGACCGAGCAGAAACAATTTGCGATGACCGAACAGATCGCCGAGCCGCCCACCCAACAGCAAAAAGCCACCGAACGTGAGCATGTAGGCATTTACCACCCAGACCAGCGAGGTTTCGGTGAAGTGCAGCTCTTCGCGGATGGAGGGAAGGGCGACGTTCACGATGGTCGTGTCGAGTACGATCATGAGCACGCCGCAGCAAAGCACATAAAGCGCGAGCCAGCGGCTGCGTGGTTCATGTTGTGGTGAGGCTGATGTCACAAAATTCTCCGTCATGAAATGTTCAGTGGCTGGCGTTCAGTGTGGCAGCGAGTTGTTTGAGCGTGTCGCGAGTGCTTTCTGTTTTTGGGAGCGGCGTTGGCCGCATGGAGGGTGATGTGGGAGCTGCTTTAGCCGCGATTCTGTAGGTGATGGCGGCCATTTTCGCGGCTGAAGCCGCTCCCACAAGACAGGCGTCGCGGCTGAAGCCGTTTCCACAAAGAGAAGAGGTTGTGCGGCTCAAGTACGCATCCTGGCAGCTTGCTGAAAAACGCCCATCCGGGCTTTTTCAGCCCGCGAATCCGGCACATGTCCGGAATCGCTCCACGCTGAATCAATCACTTGGACGTGATTGATTCGCCAAATGCAAATCAGGTGCAAATCAGGTGTTAAGTCGGGGCCAGTTTTGCACGCGGGTGTCGAAAAAGCCGGACTGCTGGTAAGCCCGTGAGATCATGCCGTTCTTTTCCAGTAGTGTCAGTCCGCGATTCAGTAAGGCGGGCAATGGCGATGCTGGCTCGACATCACGTCCGATCAGGAAATGCCGTGTGCCCACCAGCCCGACTTTGTGGCCGTGTACCGGCAGCAGCACCAGATCGTCGCGCGTGATACGGAAGTCTGCATTGGGCTGGAACGGCGCCAACACAAAGTCTGCACGGCCCTTGCGCAACATGCCGAGCATCGATCCCCAGCTTTCCGTGAGCAGGATGCGCACGCCGAGCGCATGCAGGGTGGCGATATCCGGGCGCCAGTCGCCGCTGCAGATGGCGGTGTAACGCGTGAGGGCGGTGGGATCGGCGGCCACGATACGCAGGCCTTCGTGACCTTCAGGAAAATAGAGCCCGGCTTCAAACTGCCCCTGGCGAATCACCGGCTGGGATACCTCGATTTGCCCGGGGTAATCATCCGCGTCGATTTTCCAGGCGCTGCTGGCGCTGATGTCGGCTTCGTCACCCGCGAGCATTTTCAGCAGGCGGCTGTAAGAGTCGGCCACGACAAAACGCAGCGGCCGCGTATTGCCGCCGCGCTGTAGTGCCTGTTGCAGCAGAACGACTTCGACGACATCGCGGCGCGACCAGTTGCCGCCAAATTCATTGAGCGACAGGGCATTGCGCGCACCGACAAAACGAAGGTAGTCGGCATGGACGTCGCGGTGGATGGCCAGACGCAAAGGTTGCTCACGGCCGCCATCACGGCCCAGCGCTCTGGTGGAGGCCAGCAGGGCGAGACTGCCGAGCAGCAACTGACGCCGGTTCATGGCACTCAGCTCCGTCCTTTTGCGGCCGCCTGTTTGCGCGCCTGTGCCTGCATCTCGGCCGCGAAGGCTTCAGGGTGTTGCTGTTTCATCTGCCAGGCGGCGCGGGCTTTTTCGTGTGGCAGGTACAGGCTGGCGTGGCTGTCGACGGCGGCGACAATACCGGCGGCAATATCGTCGGCGGTGATGTCGGAGCTGGTCAGCAGTTTACTCAACGCGGCTTTCATGGCCGGATCGTGCGTGCGCAGCGAGCTGTCGAGGTTGGTCTGGAAATACGAGGGGCAGACCACCAGTGTGCGGATGTTCCAGGGCGAGAGTTCGCTGGTCAGTGTTTCCGAAAGCGCCACCACGCCGGCTTTGCTGACGTTGTAGCTGGCCATGCCGGGTGGGTTGAGCAGCCCGGCCATCGAGGCGATGTTCACGAACTGGCCGGCCTGCTGTTGCTTGAACAACGGCGTGAACACGCGGCAGCCGCGCGCCACGCCGAGCAGGTTGATGTTGATTATCCATTCCCAGTCGGTTTCGCTGATGCCGTCTACTGTGCCACCACCGGCCACCCCGGCGTTGTTCACGAGAATGTCGAGTCCGCTCCAGTGCGCCTGCACCCAGGCGGCGGCGGCCACGAAGTCGGCTTCGTGAGTGACATCGAGCTTCAGGTAATGGGCCTCGGCAGCGCCAGCGGCCGTGCACAGCGCCACGGTTTCTTGCGCGGGAGCCTCGGCAATGTCGGCCACGAGCACGCGGGCGCCACGAGCGGACCAGGCCAGCGCCATGGCGCGGCCCAAGCCGCTGCCGGCACCGGTAATCAAAAGGCGAGGGGCGCTGACTGTGCTCATGGGGACTCCGGGGCGAGGGTTTTCCGAAACGGCGTGCCGGAAAAAGACTAGCTGATCAGCGACAGGAATTCGTTGCGGGTTTGCGGGTTGTCGCGGAAGCGGCCGAGCATGATCGAGGTTTTCATCACCGAGTTCTGCTTCTCTACGCCGCGCATCATCATGCACATGTGCTTGGCTTCGATGATGACGCCCACGCCTTTGGCGTCGGTCACTTGCATGATGGCGTCGGCGATTTCTTTGGTCAGGTTTTCCTGGATCTGCATGCGGCGGGCATACATGTCGACGATGCGCGCCACTTTGGAGAGCCCCAGTACCTTGCCAGAGGGCAGGTAGGCGACATGTGCCTTGCCGATAAAGGGCAGCAGGTGGTGTTCGCACATCGAGTACAGCTCGATGTCTTTCACGATCACCATTTCGTCGTTGTCGGACGGAAAAATCGCGTTGTTGACGATGGTGTCGAGATTTTCGCCATAACCCTTGCAGAGGTACTGGAAGGCCTTGGCCGCGCGCTTGGGCGTGTCTTTCAGGCCGGGACGTTCCAGGTCTTCGCCAACGGCGGCGATGATGCTGGCATAGGCTTTTTCCATGATGCTGCTCCGGGTGAGGCGGCGCTGGCGTGGTGCCGGGCCGCAGGCAAGCGGGCCGCAACCCTAACCAAATCAGCCGGGAGGGTCAAAGGCACAAGGCCGGGGCACAGCGCTAGCGGAACGCTCCGGTGACAGGCTTAGCCGCTTGCTGAAAAATGCTTTTCAGCAAGCTGTTTCCCGGCCAAGGATGGCCGGGTCGCGAATCAATCACGTCTAAGTGATTGATTCAGCGTAGAGCGATTCCGGACATGTGCCTACATTGCGGGCTGAAAAAGCCCGGGATGGGCGTTTGTCAGCAAGCGGTCAAGCATGCGCATCGGCTTTCCGGAGGAGGACGCAGAGAAAGCCGGCGCGCCAGCACGAACGTCAGCCATCATGCCGTGGGGTCAGGCGCATGGGGGGACAGGTAGTGGCGCAGGCGGGCGGCCAGATCGTCGAGGCTGACGGGCTTGGCAAGATGATCATCCATGCCGGCCGCCAGGCAGCGACTGCGGTGATCGGCCATGGCATGGGCGGTGAGGGCAATCACCGGTAAACGCTCACGTTTTTCATGCGCTTCGCGCTCACGCAGCCGCCGTGTGGCTTCGTAGCCATCCATGCCGGGCATTTCGCAATCCATGAGTACCAGCTCGATTTCAGGATGCTGCCGCAGCAGGTCGAGCCCACTTTCGCCATCGTAGGCCAGCAGCGGCTGGATGCCGAGCTTGTGCAAAAAGCCGGTAATCACGACCTGGTTGACGGCGTTGTCTTCCACCACCAGCACACAGCGGCCTTGCAGCATCGTTGTGCTTGGCGTGGGGGCGCGGGTCTCTTCTGGTGCGCTGGCGGCGTGCAGCGGAATGCGGAACCAGAACACCGATCCCTCTCCGCGCACACTGCGCACACCGATTTCGCCCTGCATCAATTCCACCAACTGCTTGCTGATGGCAAGCCCCAATCCGGAGCCGCCGTATTGCCGCGAAGTGGACACATCCGCCTGATGAAAGGCCTGGAACAGATCGCGGATGTCAGCGGCATCCAGACCGATGCCTGAGTCTTCGATTTCCACTTCCAGCAAGAATGGCTGCCCGTTGCCGGAGGGCAGCAGGGTCGTGCGCACTTCGATGCGGCCTTCATGAGTGAACTTGATGGCATTGCCGAGCAGGTTACCGAGTATCTGGCGCAGTCGGCCGGCATCGGCCTGCACCCAGTCCGGTAAATCAGCGGGTGGCTCCCACGCCAGCGCCAGTGATTTCTGGCTGGCATTCACCGCGTACATGCTCACGCATTCCTGCAGCAGGCTGGGCAGATGAAAAACCGTGCTTTCCAGTGCGAGCTTGCCGGCGTTGATGCGCGAGTAATCGAGAATGTCGTTGATGAGCGCGAGCAGCGAGCGTCCCGCGCTGTGCATCATGTTCACCTGTTCGCGCTGCGCAGGCTCCAGCCGGCTGTCACGCAGCAGTTCGGCAAGGCCGATGACGGCGTTCATCGGCGTACGGATTTCATGGCTCATCTTGGCGAGGAAGTCGCCCTTGGCGACATTTTCGGCCTGCACCCGCAGGACTTCCTGCTCTTTCTGGATTTTTTCCTGCTTGAGGGCGGACAGCCGGCCAGCGAGACCGAGCGATAGCAGCACCTGCTGCAAGATGATGCCGACTTGCAGCAGGTTGACGGTGGCCAGCAGTGGCAGCGAGGCCAACAGACCGGATGCTTTCAGTGAAAAGACGGTGGCCATCAGCAAGAACAATCCCCAGGCGAGCATGAATTGCCGTGCTTCGCGCAAGCCTTGCAGCCAGCGCACCAGGCCAGTGAGAAACAGCAGCAGCATGACAAGCGCCGCCGTAATCGCGAGTGTTGCGTACATGAGTTGCAGGGGCAGCACCGCCTGGACCACCAACGCCATGCCCAGCAGGCTGGCGACGCCGAGCAGCAGCCGGTCGCCCAATCGCCATTCGCGAGTGTTCAGATAGTCGCGCGCAAACAGCACGCCAGAGAGCATGAGCACATAGCCGGCCAGGAAATTCGAGCGCGTGTTCCATTCCGGCGCGTTTGGCCAAAGACGGAAGGCCAGCCCCTGCAACGTGGCCAGATAGACGAGGCTGGCGCCAACGTGCAGCACGAAAAACCGGTAGATTTTTTCGCGCAGCGCCATCCACAAGAACGCGTGATAGAACAGCAGGCCGAGGCTGATACCGTAAAAAGCGCCTAGCCACCATTCCCGGATTTCCAGCTCGGTGATGAAGCTGTCGCGGCCACTCAGGCGCAGCGGAACGGTCATGGAGCCGGTGGATTGCACGCGCAGCGTAAAGGTTTCGCTGGCGCCGGGGGCGAGCGTGAACGGCAGCAAGAAGTTGCGTGAGTCCAGCACGCGCTGTGTAAAAGGCAGGGCATCGCCCAGTGCGAGGTGCTGTATGCCGGTCGCGCTTTCGCGATGGATGTCGACTTGATCGAGCACGGGATAATCAACGCTGAAGATCAGCTCCTGCGGCAGGGTCAGGCGGTTCTCCAGACGGAAACGGAACCAGCAGGCATCAGGGCGGAAGCCGAGAGAAATGTGTGACCTTGGCAGGGGCAGAAAGTCGTCGTCGCGGAGTTCGTCGAAGGTGCGTGGGGTGTTGCCGTCACAGTGGTAACGGACCCATGGCTCCAGTCCTAATCCTGCGGGGGAGGCCTCCAGCGCGAGCACGGTGGAGGCGGTTGAGGCGCTGGTGTTGACGATGGCGCTGGTGGCGGCCACGGGTACGGAGGCTTCTGCGCTTGTGCGTCCGGAAAAGCCGGCGAGCAGCACAAGTTGCAATACCAGCAGCCATGCCGGCATCCGTGCAGACAGTCTTGCAGGCCGGCAGGCAGACAAAACGGCAAAGAGCGGGGCAAACGACGCCGCTGTTGGTTGATCGTGCCACGGGCCTTCGCGCCGCAGCAGGGCGGTCATGAGAGGGCTCCGGCACGCTGTGCTTGCCAGTGGCCCAGCACGGCAGACAGCTCCGACAGCGACAGCGGTTTGGGCAGATGGTCATCCATGCCGGCGGCCAGGCATTTTTCCCGGTGCTCGGGCAGGGCATGAGCGGTGAGCGCGATGATGGGCAAGCGCGGCAAGCCAAGGTCGGCCTCGCGGGCGCGCAGGCGGCGCGTGGCCTCGTAGCCGTCGAGCACCGGCATTTCGCAATCCATGAACACCAGATCGAGCGTCGGGTGTTCGATGACGGCGTCGATGGCCTGCTGGCCGTTTTCCGCCATGAGCGGCCGGATGCCGAGCTTTTCCAGCAGGCCGGTAATCACCAAGCGGTTGACGGCGTTGTCTTCCACGACCAGCACGCGCAGGTCGTTGCGCGGGGCGGTGTAGATCGCTGTGGTGGGAGGGGTGGGCGCGGGGGCATCGGCTGCTTCCAGCAGCACCGTGAACCAGAAGACCGAGCCGTGTTCGCGCCGGCTTTGCACGCCGATGTCGCCGCCCATGAGCGCGACCAGACGCTTGCTGATGGCCAGCCCGAGCCCGCTGCCGCCGTATTGCCGCGCGATGCCGGCATCTGCCTGGCGAAAATCTTCGAACAGGCGTTGGGCGGTGCCTTCGTCGAGCCCGATGCCGGAGTCTTCCACTTCCACGCACAGGCAGAGCTTGCCGGCCGGTGCCTCCCGGCGCAGGCCGGCGCGCACGAGAATGCGGCCTTCATGGGTGAACTTGAGGGCGTTGCCGAGCAGGTTCATCAACACCTGGCGCAGACGCGCCGGATCACCGCGTACCCAGACCGGCAGATCCGCGGCGGGCAGCAACTCCAGTGCCAGTGATTTAGCGGTGGCGTTCACCGCAAAGATGTTGCGGCACTCCTCGAAGAGGTCGGGCAGATTGAAGACGGCCTGCTCCAGTTCCAGCCGGCCGGCATTGATCTTGGAGTAATCGAGAATGTCGTTGATGAGGTTGAGCAGCGACTGACCGGAATATTCCAGCATGTCGACATAATGCTGCTGGCCGGCATCGAGCCGTGTGTCCTTGAGCAGATGGCTGATGCCGATCACGGCATTCATGGGCGTGCGGATTTCGTGGCTCATGGTGGCCAGGAATTCGCTCTTGGCATCGTTTTCCGCTCGCGCTAACAGGCTCTCGTGCTCGCGCTGGCGCTTTTCTTGTTGCAGTTGCTTGATGCGCACGGCCAACGCCAGCGAGAGCAGCACTTGCTGTGCAATCAAGCCGATCTGCATGCCGTAGAGCGACAGGATCAGCGTGGACATGATGCCGTAGGTGTTCAGCGCGACCAGCAGCAGCATGAGCAGGAAGGTGCCCCAGGCCAGTACAAAAATGCGCGCCTCCTGTTGGCCTGCCTGCCAGCAGGCCACACCGACCCCGCTCAAGAGCAGGAGGTTGACGATACCGAAGCCGGCCAGTGCGCTGTTGATCCGGGCCGGTGGCAGGATGCATTGGGCGATCATCGCCAGCAGCACCAGCAGGCAAAAGCCGAGCAGCAGGCGGTCGGTTCGCGGCCAACCCTGAGGCGTGCGCAAGAAGTCGCGGGTGAACAGCGTGCCGAAGAGCATGGCGCCGTAGGCAAACAGGTAGGGCGAGCGGTTGTTCCAGTCCAGCCATCCTGGCCACCACTGGAAAGCCGAGCCGTGCAGGCAGGCAAAGAACATCAGGGCCGAGCCCAGGTGCAGCACGTACAGGGCATAGGCGCGCTCGCGAATCGAGAGCCAGAGCAGCAAGTTGTAGAGAAACAGGCCGATGCCGACGCCGTAGAAAATGCCGAGGCCCATTTCTTTGCCGAACTGCTGCTCGATGTAGTGCTCCCGATCCATCACCGCCAACGGCACGGTGAGGCTGCTGGTGGTGTTGACTTGCAGGTAGTAGTTGCCGGTTTCACCCGGCGCAAGCTGCAACGGAAAGCTGAGCAGGCGCACGCGCAACGGGCGGTTGGCGTAGGGCTCGGAGTCGCCAATGGTGGTGTCGGTAACCCCTTCCGGCGTCAGGCGATAGAGCCGCACATGGTCGAGCATGGCGAAGTCGAGCGTGAGCATCAGGTCTTGTGTGGCCGGCCCGGGATTGGCCAAGCGGAAGCGGAACCAGCACTCCTTGTGCCGGTAACCAAAGGCGACGCGTTCGCTGAGTACCGGGGTGTAGGCCAATGCCTTGGCACTAGTGAAACTGGTGGGGCTATCAGGGCAGGCGTGTAGCAGATAGGGGGTGAGCGTGATGGCTTTCACGGGTGCCGTGAGCAGCAGCATGGTGGGCTCGGTGCCACGGGCATGACCGGACAGCATGGCCCCGAGCAGCAGGCATGGCAGCCAAAGCAGGTGGGAGACGGTCATCCAGCGCGTCATGGGGGTCATCCGTGGTTTTTGTACTGACGCGGCCCCGGAGCTGGCTGAAACGGGTTTTCAGCCAGCTCCGGGCGGTTCGTCTTATTCGGTATCCGGACGTCGTCGTTTCAATAGCACATAAACCGCGCCGGTGCCGCCATCGCGCGGCTGCGCGCTGACAAACGCGAGCACTTCGGGTAACTGACGGAGCCAGCCGTTCACAAACGTCTTGAGCAGGGCCTCGCCGCGCGCATGGCTTTTGCCATGCACCACCTTCACCACGTGCAGGTCGGCGGCCCGTGCATCGCGAAGCAGGCCGAGCACCGCCTCGCGGGCCTGGTCTACCGTGCAGCCATGGAGGTCGACGGCCGCTTGCCAGGGCAGCTTGGCTTGCTGCAAGCGCTGCAATTGGCGCGGCTGCACGCCATTGCGCGCCCAGGACAGCGCGGATTCGGGCGTGGTGTCGTGGATCAGGGCGGCGGCATCGGAGAGCGGTGTGTCGGGAGCCTCTTCGGCTTCGGCGGCCAGGCGGCGCAGGCGTGCGTTGGCATCGGGGCGCGGGCGCTTGGACGGGGATGAGGTGGTGGGCGGCGGTACATCGACGTGTAGGCGTCGGGCGCCACGCGTGGCGGCCGCAAACAGGGTGGCGTCGTCCACTTCGGGTTCGGGTGGCGGTGGTGCTTTCCGGGCTGCCGGCGCCGGTTCGGCGGGCGCCTCCTGACGGAGTTGCTGGCTGAGCTCTTTGCGTAGTTTGCTGAGCAAAGGATCTTTCATGGCGAGGCAAGCGTAGTGGGGCGACAGGTTGATTGTGGCCAGCCGTCCGCGTGTATGCCAGTCCTGCGTGTCCTTCCTGTTCTTTCTGTCCTTTCTGTCCTTTTTGAGGTTCAGCCCTGAGCGTCAGTACTGGGCGTCAGGGGTGAGACGGCATCGTTGGGTTTCAGGCGGTTGCCTCTGTATGCTGGCTCACCAGACATACCTTCATCTTTGCCTGCCTTCGGAGCGCTCGCATGCCTTACCTCATTCTGGTGGTCTTCCTCGTTTTCAGCACGGCGGCCAAGGCCAGTGCGGACTGGACAAAGGTTGATCCAGCCGCCGTGAAATTGCTCAAAGAGCTGGAGCGCTTCAATCCCGATCACCCCCATGCGCGCCTTCGCCTCTACGCTGCAGGAGAGCCTACGCCGTACAGCAAGCACCAGCCCGGCAGCGTGTGGCAGGTCGTGATCATGGACAACTTTGAGGGAGCCACATTCAGCCGTGGTGACTTACAGCGCTGGCGTGTGGATTGCGAGAAGGGAGAACTTGTTTTTGAGTACCAGGTCATTACGAATGATGAGCGGGGTGAGAGTGTCTGGATCGAGTCGATGCACTACGCAAACTCGGAGCCGCTCATGGTGGCAGACGACCCTCTGGGTGGGCGCTATGCCATTTTTGCGCATGCCTGCCGGGGCGTGGCCTCGCGCATGGCGCTGAGCCCGCCACCGCCGTTTACGCCGGTGCCGTTGCCGGCTCCGGTGGTAAGGCCTCCGGCGCCTGCCTACCAGGCGCCGGACATGATGTCGGAAGAAGAGGTGCGCGCCTGCGTCCAGCGCGACAAAGAGCTGGTAGCGACGACGGCTCAACTGGAGCGCAATCGCAGCAGCCTGGAGCGAGAGGATGCCCGTCTTGAAGACAAGGCATCGTCGGTGAAGTCGTTGCTGATACTGGCACGGTCATTGGGTACGCCACCGCATCCGGCGACGGTGGCGGATGCTCGTGCCCTGCAACAGGCGAGCCGTGAGCTGGAGCGCGACATGGCGGCCTTCGACCGTCGGGCAAGCCAGCTCAATGCCGACCGGCGCAGCTTCCAGCAAGCCTGTGGCACGAAGAAGCGCCGGCACGCCACATTGGCCAAGGTTTGCGAAGAGCTGGGTCATCAAGGTGGCTGGTGCATACCTTGAGCGGCTTGCGGCGGAAGGCCGGCCAGCAGCTCGGGTTGGCCGGTTTGCTGGCCGGCTCTCCCTGACAGTCTGCTGAAAAAAGCTTTTCAGCAGACTGGTTACCGGCCAGGGAGGACCGGGCCGCGAATCCGTCACTGGTCAGTGATTGATTCAGCGTGGAGCGACTCCGGACCTGCGCCGGCGTCGCGGGCTGAAAAATCCGTCACGGGCATTTTCAGCAAGTTGCTAAAGGCTTGCGGGCGACGATGAACACGCGGATGTCCTTGCCGCGGCGGCCATGGCGCTCGACCGCTTCGATGTCGAAGCCCCGCTGGCGCAGTGCCGCCTCGAGCGCGGCAGAATTGAAAAAGCGCACCTGTGGCGCTGCGCCGATGGCGCGCATCAGCGGCAGGGCCAATGGCAGGAGCCATGCTGCCACCGGGTTCATCTCGCGCAGGCAGGGTGTCTTGGCAATGAACAGGCCGCCGGGTTTCAGTGCCTGCAGCGCCACGTTCAGCGTCTGCTCCAGATCATCCACCAGATGCAGCAGGTTAAAGGCGGTCACCACATCCCAGCGGCCGCTGCCGAAGGCCGGCGCCTCGGCATCGGCCAAGGCAAAGCGCAGTTGCGGCACAGGGGTCGCGGCCAGCTTTTCATGGGCAATGGTGATCATGCCGGCCGAGATGTCCGTGCCCAGCCACTGCCCGGCATACGGCGCCAGCCGCAGGGCGGTGCTGCCGGTACCACAGCCCAGCTCCAGTACGTTCTGATGCGCGCCCAGCAGGCCTTGCACACGCAGCAGGGTCGCCTCGTAGCCGGCTGGGTCGGCGACGGGGTCTGCGGCGTAGCGGCGGGCAATGCGGTCCCAGAAACGTGCTTTGCGAGCCATGGCGTCTGGTGGCACCGGCAAGTGCCCGGGTGTGCTGTCGATGGCGTTCAGCGCCTCCGGTGTGAGCGGTGACAGAGGTGGCTCAAGTGACATGGTGAATTGGCTCCGGTAGCTGACGGCAAACCCCGTGAACGCCATTCTATTCATGCGCAAATGCACAGGGAATTGCGTAAAAGTGGGGGGGCGTCATACATTGGCGTATGGATGACATTGACTGGAATCACCTCAAAGCCTTTCTGGAAACGGCACAGACCGGCTCGCTTTCCGCTGCCGCGCGCAAGCTCGGGCTGACCCAGCCCACGCTGAGCCGTCAGGTAGCCGCCATCGAGCAGCGCTTGGGCGTGACGTTGTTCGAGCGCGTGGGCAAGGCCATGGCGCTGACCGCCACGGGCATGGATCTGCTGGAACACGCCCGCACCATGGATGCCGCCGCCAAGGCGCTGGGCCTGGCGGCCAGCGGGCACTCGCAGGCGCCAGGCGGCGTGGTCTCGGTGTCGGCTAGCGATGCCGTGGCCGCCTGCTTGCTGCCGCCCATTGTGCGGCGCCTGCGTGAGCAGGAGCCCGGCATTGTCATCGAGGTGATTGCGTCGAATGCGCTGAGTGACCTGTTGCGACGCGAGGCCGACATCGCCATCCGCCATGTTCCACCGGAGCAGCCCGAGCTGATCGGCCGCAAGTTGCGCGATGCCCAGGCCTGCTTCTATGCCTCCCGGGACTGGGTGGCCCGTCATGGGCATCCGCGCACGGCAGAGGACGCCGTGCATGGCGCCTTCGTCGGTGCAGACCGGGACGGCACCTATCTTTCTTATCTGAAGCAGCATGGGCTGGCGGTGAGCGAGGCGAATTTCAGCTGCTATGCCGAGCATTCGGTGGCGCACTGGGCGCTGGTGCAGCAAGGGTTAGGCATTGGCGCGATGATGGACGAGATCGCCCGCGACACGCCGGGCATCGTGCGTGTGCTGGACGAGGTGCCGCCGGTGCGCTTTCCCGTCTGGCTGGTCAGCCACCGCGAGCTGCGCACCGCGCGGCGCAGACGGGTGGTGTTCGAGGCGCTGGCTGCCGCACTGGCCTAGCAGGGTGTGGAATCTGCGGGCTTGATGGCCGCAGACGCTGTTCGTGAGCAAGGCATGGCTCACTGCGGGAGGGCTCGACCAAGTTCGAGCGTGTCTGTCGGCGTTCCTGCTGCTACTAGGGCGTGCTACTGGATCGTGCTACCGGGCGGTGCTGCAGGAGAGCACTGCTGGAAAGTGCTTCGGGTGACCGAGTGTAGTACGGCGGTCATTGCCCTGTTCGTGCGTGGTCTTTGGGGGGGCGAGGCCGCTACAATGCGCGCTTTCCGAAGACGCCCCGAGCCTTGACGTGACCGATAGCGCCCTGCCCGATACCCCCGACTCTCCGCTGACCCCCGAGCTGCTGGCCGAGGCGGCGGCGGAGCTCGTCTCCATCCGCGATTTCATCCGTTTTACCGTCACCTGCTTGCGCGAACACGACGTGCATCTGGGGCATGGCACGTCCGATCCCTTTGCCGAGGCCAGCGCGCTGGTCATGCAGACACTGGCGCTGGAGTGGTCGGCCGACCCGGAAATTCTCGATGCGAAGCTGTTGCCATCGGAGCGCCGCCGCATGCTCGAGGTGCTGCGCCGGCGCGTCAACGAGCGCGTGCCGCTCGGTTATCTGCTCAATCTGGCCTACTTCGGCGGCCTGCCGTTTTATGTGGACGAGCGCGTGCTGATTCCGCGCTCGCCGATTGCCGAGCTGATTGATGAGCGCTTCCTGCCTTGGCTGGTGAACGAGCCGCAGCGTGTGCTCGACCTCTGTACGGGCTCCGGCTGTATTGCCATCGCCATCGCCAAGACTTTTCCGGAGGCGTATGTGGACGGCACGGACTTGTCGCTGGAGGCGCTGTCAGTGGCCGCGCTCAATGTCGAGCACCATGAGCTGGACGACCGCGTGAACCTGATCGAATCCGATGTGTTCAGCAAGCTGCCGGGCCAGCGGTACGACCTTATCGTGAGTAATCCACCGTATGTGGATGCCGAAGACATGGCCGATTTGCCGCCGGAGTTTTTGCGCGAGCCGGAGCTGGGGCTGGCCTCTGGCCGTGACGGCCTCGACATTACGCGCCGCATTCTGGCCGACGCCGCCGACCATCTTAACGATGACGGTGTGCTGGTGGTCGAGGTGGGCAATTCGCAATGGGCATTGGAGCAAAGTTTTCCCGAGGTGCCGTTTGCTTGGTGTGAGTTCGAGAACGGCGGGCAGGGTGTGTTCGTCCTGACGGCCGCACAGTGCCGCGAATTCCAGCCACTGTTCGCGGCGGCGCTTGCCGACGCCTGAGGACAGAGCGGATGCACTTTTGCCCGCAGAGGCAGGGGCAGAGACTGCCGCTGAGAAAGAGTTTGCCGGTGCCGGTTTCAGTGCTGAAGCGATCAAAGGGTGAAGACAGCATCGCCGCTGAGTTTTGCGCAGCACAAGGGCAAGTTGTTTTACAAAAATGATTCATGGTGGCATCTGCCGCCGAACTGACTAGAAACGAGAGATGACATGGCCGGCAACACCATTGGCGAGCTTTTCCGCGTGACCACCTTTGGCGAATCGCATGGGCTGGCGCTCGGCGCCATTGTCGATGGCGTGCCGCCCGGGCTCGCGCTTTGCGAGGCCGACCTGCAAGCGGACCTCGATCGGCGCAAGCCCGGTACCTCCCAGTACAGCACCCAGCGCCGCGAAGATGATGTGGTGAAAATCCTCTCCGGCGTGTTCGAGGGCCGTACCACCGGCGCGCCCATCGGCCTGCTGATCGAGAACACCGATCAGAAGTCCAAGGATTACGCCAATATTGCCGCGACCTTCCGTCCCGGCCACGCCGACTACACCTATACGCAGAAATTCGGTTTCCGTGATTATCGTGGCGGCGGCCGTTCCTCCGCGCGCGAGACCGCCATGCGTGTGGCGGCCGGCGCCATTGCCAAGAAATACCTGAAGGAAAAGTTCGGCATCGACGTGCGTGGCCATGTCACGCAAATCGGCACAGTGAAAGCGCAGGCGCTGGACTGGGCCATCGTCAACCAGAACCCGTTTTTTTGCGGCGATGCGGCGGTCATTCCGCAAATGGAAGACCTGATCACGCAACTGCGCCGCGATGGGTCCAGTTGTGGGGCACGTCTGTCGGTGTACGCGAGCCATGTGCCCGTCGGCTGGGGCGAGCCCGTGTTCGACCGGTTGGATGCCGACATCGCCCACGCCATGATGAGCATCAACGCGGTGAAGGCGGTGGAAATCGGCGACGGATTTGCGGTTGTCGAGCAACGTGGCGAGCAGCACCGCGACGAGATGTACCCGGACGGCTTTGCCAGCAACCATGCCGGCGGTGTGCTCGGCGGCATTTCATCCGGCCAGGAGATTCGCGTCAGCATTGCACTGAAGCCGACCTCGAGCATGACCTTGCCCGGCCACTCCATCGACATTCATGGCAACCCGATCGAGGTGGTCACCAAAGGCCGCCACGACCCCTGCGTGGGCGTGCGCGCGACGCCGATTGCCGAAGCCATGCTCGCCATCGTGCTGATGGATCATTTCCTGCGTCACCGTGCACAGAATGCCGATGTGGTGCCACCACTGGCGCCGATTCCCGGCCAGCGCTGAGCGGTCATGCCATTCACGCCGCTGCATATGGGGCCCGGCTTGCTGATGAAGGCTCTGCTGCAGGGCAGTTTTAGCGTGATGGTGTTTGGCTGGGCACAAATCCTGATCGATATCGAGCCTCTGGTCGCCATCCTCCGTCATGACGCTGTATTGCACGGATGGAGCCATACCTGGATTGGCGCTACGGTGATTGCGCTGGTCGCGGCACTGACAGGCAAGCCGGCTGCCGTGTTGGGCTTGCGCTTATTTAATCTGTCGTCGCATTTGCCGTTGTCGTGGCCGGTTGCCTTCGTGAGCGCTTTTATCGGCACCTGGAGTCATGTTTTGCTCGACAGTGTAATGCATGCCGACATGTTGCCCTGGCGCCCGCTGACCGACGCGAATCCCGCGCTGGGCCTCATCAGTACCGGCATGCTGCACCTGTTTTGCCTTGTGAGTGGCGTGCTGGGCATGCTCCTTTATCCGCTGGTGCAGCGGTTAACGATGCGCAGGAATTGAATCGTGGGGATTGAGTAGTGAGCTCACCCGCACGTCTGCCGTTCACGCCGTTGGCGTCTTTCTATTTTTTCTATTTCGCTGTGCTTGGTGGGTTCATGCCCTACTGGGGGCTGTACCTCCAGCATCTCGAGTTTTCAGCAGAAGCGATTGGCCAGCTCATGGCCATTCTTATGGCCACACGCATCATTGCCCCCAACTTCTGGGGCTATGTGGCCGATCGCACCGGTCGGCGCTTGCAGATGGTGCGCATGGGCGCCTTCCTGCTCATGTTTTTCTGGTTGGGTGTTTTTTTCACCGAAAACTTCTGGCCATTGGCGTTCGTATTGCTCGGCTACAGTTTCTTCCAGAACGCCATTCTCGCTCAGTTCGAGGCGGTGACCATTGCCCACCTGGGGACGCAGCGTGAACAGTACAGTCGCATTCGCCTCTGGGGCTCGGTCGGCTTCATCGTCACCGGTGCGTCACTCGGCATGTTGTTCGATCATGTCTCGGTGGGCTGGTTGCCGCTTTGTCTGCTGGCTTGCGCCGCCGCCAGCTGGGGCGCCAGCCTCGCCGTGCCGGATATCGCCACGCCGACGCATGCCAACCGCCAGGAAAACTTCTTTGTCATTTTGCGCCGGCCTGCCGTGATGGCGTTCCTGCTGGCGCATTTCCTGCTCCAGCTCTCGCATGCACCGTATTACAGTTTTTACAGCATTTATCTGGAGGCGCATGGCTATTCACGCAGCGCCATGGGCTGGTTGTGGGCGCTGGCGGTATTTGCCGAGGTACTGGCGTTTACGCAGATGCACAAGTGGCTGCCGCATTTCGGCGAACGCCGGGTGATGGTGGCCAGCTTGCTGCTCTCGGCGTTGCGTTGGGCGGTCATCGGTGTCGGGGTGGAGTCGCCGGTGGTGGTGTGGTCGGCGCAATTACTGCACGCGGCCAGCTTTGCCACCTTTCATGCGGCCGCCATCAGTTTCATTTATCGCCAGTTCGGCGATGGCCATCAGGGGCAGGGGCAGGCGCTGTACAGCATGCTATGGGGGCTTGGGGTGGCGCTTGGCTCCTGGTGGACAGGTATGGTGTGGGATCTGCACCCGCTCTGGTCATGGTTGGCGGCATCCGCCATTTGTCTTGTCGCTGTGCTCATGCTGCGCCGGCCCTTTCCGTCTGCTGCATCCTCCACGTCGTAACATTCTTCCTTAGCCGCTTGCTGAAAAACATCCCTCCCGGGCTTTTTCAGCCCGCGATTCCAGCACATGTCCGGAGTCGCTCCACGCTGAATCCATCACTCAAACATGATTGATTCGCGACCCGGCCCTCTCTGGCCGGGAAGTCGCTGGCTGAAAAGAATTTTTCAATCAGCGGCTAGGAGGTGACAAAAATGTGCAAGTTGTGACTGGCTTCGCGCCATCATCTTGCGGTTGCGCGGTATTAATGACGCTGTGACCACCGGGAGAAAAATTATGACAATAATCTTGGCATTCGCTGTCGGCGCGGTCTCTGGAATCCTGACCATGGCCTTTCTGAACGGAACTCGTGAGCAGCGCTGCGAAAATCAGTCGCGCTGAGCGTCGGCAGAAAAATGCGCTGCACAAGCCAGTCTTCTGCTGGCTGAAGGGGAGTGCTTCCTCCCCGGTTTGTGTTCCGAGGCTTTGAGTAAGCTCATTCGGGTTGAACCCTGTCCCAGTCGTATTTTTAGCGCAATGCTTTCGATGCCCCAAGCAAGCCCTGTGCGACAAACTCAGGGCGAGCGCGGGGTGCCAGCGTTCCCAGAAAATGCTGTTTGCCCATGGCCGCTGGCTGAAAAAGCCTGGGATGGGTGTTGTTCAGCCAGCGGATAAGCGCGGCGCGAAGGGCTTATCAAGAAAAGCTCATCAAGAAAGCCTGTTAATCCAGCAGCTCACATTCCTCCGCCTGACGCGTTCTTGCAGTGGATCTGAAGCCATTACCTCATCTCGGCATCATCCAAAACCGTTCGGGCCGCTCCAGCCGATCCTGTTTCGGCTGCGCTGACGGCAACATGCCACCTTGCACCTTGCCCATGCTTGCCTCTGCTGACCCCAGCCGGAGCGGACCCACGCTCTAGCGCTGCTCTTGCCCACATTCCTTTGCGCCCTTGCAATTCCTCCGCTACGTCAATATATTAGAAATATCTAAATTAGTGGTATCTGAATAATGGCGGCATCAGCGGTGTTTCCAGAAAGTGATCTTTCGGTCATGGAGGCCCATGCAGAGGAGGCGGCGCGCCTGCTGCGTTCCTTGGGCAATGCCAATCGGCTCATGGTGCTGTGTCTGCTGACCGGGGGCGAGTTGTCGGTGGGGGCCATCAATGAGGCGCTGCCGTTGTCGCAGTCGGCGCTTTCCCAGCATCTGGCGGTGCTGCGCGAGGAGGGGCTGGTGAGCACACGGCGTGAAGGGCAGACGATTTATTACAGCGTGCCGCCAGGGCCGGCGCTTGAGGTGCTGGCGGTGTTGCACGGTATTTACTGCGGTCCGCAGACCTCTCCAGGAGGCAAAAAATGAGTGATTTTCTGCTGGATATTCCCAATGTCTGCACGCCTGGCAGTGGCTTGTGCACGGGTGGGCGTCCGCGTCCTGAGCATCTGGCCAGCGCGGCCCGGCAGGGTGTGAAGATGGTGGTGAATCTCTGTCCGCCGGCGGAGGCCGCCGATTACGACGAAGCTGCTGTCGTGGCCGGGCTTGGCATGCGCTACGTGAACATTCCGGTGGCCGGCCCCGCAGACCTGACGTTGCCCAATGTGAAAGCACTGGCACATGCATTAGAGGCGGGGCAGCAAGGCGCGGGTGACCGCCCTGCCGTGCTGCTGCACTGCGCCAGCGGGAATCGTGCGGGTGCCATGCTCGCCCTCAAGGCAGCTTGGGTGGATGGCAAGCCGGCGGCCGAGGCACTGGCTATCGGCCGTGCCGCTGGCCTTACGGCATTGGATGGAGTTGTCAGTCACCTGCTGGCGGGCTGAAGGGCTGCCAGCACAGGCAAGCTTTACCCAGCGGCTTTTCGACTTCAGCTTCGCGGTATGAGCTTTAGGGTCTGAGCTTCAAGGGGCTGTTCGGCAAGTGATCAAAGTGAAAGCACTACAACTGAACGGTTAACAGCTTGTCGAAAAATGCTTTTCAGCAAGCTGTTAACAGGAGAGCGGAATGAAAGCGGCAAGTATCGATCAGTGGGTGTTCCGTGTGGCCGGCCTGTTTGTGCTGGCGTCGCTGTTGCTGTCGCAACTGCACAGCCCTCACTGGCTGTGGTTTACCGCCTTTGTCGGATTGAACATGTTCCAGGCGTCGTTCACCGGCTTTTGCCCGATGGCGATGATCCTGCAGCGTGCGGGTGTGAAAAGCGGGGCCGCATTTTGCCCTGCGGGCCGCTGAGGCCGGCGCGTCATGCTGCTGGCGTGGCTGATTGGTGCCGCCATTGGGAGTAAGCGAGTCGATCTTGTTCTTGAGTGCGGCGAAATCGTAACTGAGCGGCATCAGCTGCGCCGGGCAAGCGTTGTATTGCTCCGCGTAGAACCGGGTGGAGGGCCCCC
>JAUXNL010000062.1 GCA_030684415.1 Moraxellaceae bacterium
TGATCCGTGCTGGACAGCACGATGCCACCTTGCGAGTAGGAGATCATCGCGCCCTGGGTCAGCAGCGGACGGATGTCGGTGGCGGTGGTGCCGACCGGCGTCAGGTTGTTCAACGCGGTGGTCACCAGCGCCGGATTGTTCAGTGCTTCGCTGTAGTAGTAATCGTTGACCCAGGTTTCCCAGCCGGCGTGGTTCAGGGCCGACGTGGTCCAGGTGTGGTGCGGTTGCAGCAGGTCGGTGGTGTGCAGCACGAAGCCCAGAGTCTGCACGGTCGGCTGTGTCAGGAAGCGCGAGAACCAGTACTGACCGAGATTGTCGATGGGCTGGAAGGGCATCTTCTCGAAATCGGCATACATGTTGCGCGTCGAGTAGCCTCCCAGACGGTAGTTCTTTTCGGTGTTGTCGTAGGCGTTGTACTTGCTGCTGTCCGAACCGAACCAGCCGGTGAGGTTGCCCTTGCCGTCATCGAGGTAGTCGCCGTAGAGCCAGGAGGCGGCCATGTTGTCGATGTCGCCCCAGACGGTGAGCTTGTCGTAGTTGTAGCCGCCGAAATCGTTACCGTGCACATCCGGGCCTTGGGTCAGGTTCTGGAAATGCCAGTAGGAGGTGTACTTGACGATGCTGGCGCCGGCGCCCCAGACAGGAGCGAGCTGGCAGTTACCAGTGGTGGCGCCGCAGATGTAGGTATCGGCGAAGTCATCCACGTCGTAAGCGCCCTGGCCCAGTGCGGCGGCAAACTGGTCAATGGTGTAGCCGGCATTGGTGGCCGCGGTGAGCAGCTTGTTGTAGTTGGTCGTGCCCGGATTGGCCTTCATGTAGTTCACCGCATCGATCACGATGCGACGGTGCGTTTCCTGGCTGAAAGCGGAAGCATCAGCTGCCACAACGGTAAGGCCGGCCAGCAGCAGGGAGCGGATGGTGTTTTTCATGAAGGACCCCGGATGTGTTGTTTTTGTCGACGGCTATGGTGCCGTTATGGAACACATTCTGTAGGGACCACGAAGCGGCGTTAAGGACAATCCGGGACAGTCACAGGACAATTACTGACCGCCGCCAAGAGGAGTTTTGTTACAACATAACATCTTGATCGCACACAACATTCCCGCGACCAACACTGCATCAGCCACGGTAATAGCTGCGGCCAGGCTTTTCTTTTGCGGCTCAGTGGCTAAGACGGCCAAGGCTTTCGTGCGGATCGCCGACAGGGCATTCGGGATGGCATTCATGGGAGGCGCTGTCGCTAGCGACGATCTCTTCAGTGATGTTGTGCCTTCATAGCCGCCATCGCGTCCCGGGCCTGAGCCTATAAACGGCGTGAGCAGCACCGAGCCGCCTATCAGGACTATGGCGATGTTTTCTTTGTCTGACATCAGTGCGGACCAGACTTTACAAAAAAAGCGGATAACTCTGCATACTCGCCACTTTTGCTGGACAAATATTCCGCCAACTCCGTGTCCGTTTTTCCTGCTTGACGAAGGACTGAGATGTTTAGGCCAAATTTTGAGGCTAGATGCTCTAAAATTTCCGAATCAGAATAGCCCTCAGCTCTCGCCGCTTGGAGGTCAAAATACAGCTTTCCTGCCGGGAGAGAAGTGGTTTTTTCTATGCAGGCCTGATTAACAAGTGCAGATGCTTCTTTGCTTTTTGCTCGATCAAGATTGCTCAAAAGGCAATCGGCATAGCTTTCTGGCTCACTGCCGCACGCAACCAAAAAGAGTGTTGTCGCCACAATCAAAAGCGCCCGAATCATCCCCATCTCCTTACGGTTGACCACCAGAACATCCATCCCTACATCAGAACCGTCTTCGCCTCATGAGCCGTCATGATCCACGACGCCGACATGCTGTCCATCAGGATGTTTCAGCCACGGTAATAGCGGTAATTGCTGCGGCCCGAGCCTTTGGCCTGGCTCATCGCCTGTTTGCCGCAACGCACCAGATCGTCGGGGTCGGTGGAGTCGTCGGGATAAATGGAAATGCCGATGCTGGTGCCGATCTGGATCTTGTGGCCCTCGATATCAACCACACGTGCAAACGCTTGCAGGATCTTGCCGGAAATCAGGCTGGCGACTCGCCGCGGCTCATTGCCGGGCAAGAGCACCACGAATTCGTCGTTGACCATGCGCGCAACCACATCCGTCTCGCGCGCACTGGCCAGCAAGCGCGCCGCCGTCTCCTTGAGCACCCCATCGCCAACCGCCATGCCCTGGCCTTCGTTGATGGCGCGAAAGCCGTCGAGATCGACATAGAGCAACGCCACGCTGCTGCGGCTGCGGTTGGCCTCGGCAATCTGCAACGCCAGTTGCTCGGCCAGCGGCTCGGGGCCGATAAGCCCGGTGAGCGGATCGGTGGCCGGCAGGGCCTCGGCCAACGCCAGCGGTGCACGCCGCAGCGAGACATCGCGGAACGTCACCACCAGGCCTGCGGGCCGCGCCGGCTGCGTGCCTTCGGGCAAGAGTGGGCTGGCCAGCAATTCGACCGCCAGCAAACAGGTGTCGCGATGCAGGAAAAGATCGTCGCGCAATGCCTGGCCAGTTTCGGCAGCGGTTGCCAGCCAGGGCTCCAGCTCCCAGGCCTCTTGAGCCCCCTGCCCGTCCTGACGCACAAACAAATCGTTGAGTCGGCGCCCGATCAGATCGGCCAGCGGCGCGCCCAACAGCTTTTCCGCCGCCGGGTTGGCGTAAAACACATTGCCCGACGGCGTGATGCCGAGCAGGCCTTCACTGAGCGAGCGCAGCAGCGCCTGATGATTGTCACGCTCTTGCTGCAGCAGGCGCAGGCTGTCGCGCAGGCTGCGGTTCTTGCGGTCGAGCTCAAGGAAGACACGCACCTTGCTGCGCAGGATTTCCGGCTCGATAGGCTTGAACAGATAGTCCACCGCACCGGTTTCGTAGCCGCGGAAGATGTAGCGCTGCTCTTTGCTGATCGCGGTGAGAAAAATGATGGGCGTGGCTTCGGTGCGCGGATTGCTGCGCATGATCTCGGCCACTTCAAAACCGTCGAGCTCGGGCATCTGCACATCCAGCAGTACCAGTGCGAATTCGCGGACCAGCAACAACTTGAGCGCTTCTTTGCCAGAACTGGCCTTGACCATTTCCACCGGTTCGCCGTCGAACACGGCCTCCATGGCCACAAGATTGCTGTTCTGGTCATCGACTACGAGTACGGCGGGATGGGGAAGCATCAGGACATCTCGAGATTTAAGGAAAAAGGCCGGCACGCCGGCGCTGACAGGTTATGTGATGGTTATCGCGGCCGGCAACCACACCATTGCCACCCCGGCCGAGCGGCAGACACGGGCGATGGAGCAACCTCACACGACTCATTCCCCGGTAACAGATATGCCCTGGGCTGAAGTGCGCGCTTGCCCGGCCCGCCAGGCGCTGGGCGTGGTGCCGGTCCAGCTCCGAAAGGCGCGGGTGAAATTGGCTGGGTCGGCGTAGCCCAGCCAGGCACTGATCTCGCGGATATCCAGCTCGGGCCGGGCCAGCAGCTCGCTGCTGTCGCGGCGGCGCGCTTCTTCCAGCAGCGCCTGGTAGCTGCTGCCCTCGTCGCGCAGACGACGGCGCAACGTGCGCGGCGTCAGGTGCAGGCTGCGCGCAATGACTTCTGGCGTCGGGTAACCCGCCGCCCCCGCCTGCAAGGCCGCGCGCACCCGCAAGCGCAGCGGCTCGGCGGCACCACCCATCAAGGCGCTTTCCTGCTCGCAGCGCGCCAGTGCCGCTGCCAGCCCTTCCGGGTTGGCCGTGAGCAAGGGCCGGTCGAGCGACGAGACATCACCCGTCAGACGAAGGCCCGCCACCGGCATGCCGAAGCGCACCACTGGCAACGTGTCGCGCCAGCGCGCAAAACCCGCAGGCTCCGGGCCCGGCAACCATATCTCCGCGGCAGCCGGAAACACTGGCAACAAAAAACGGATACCGCTGTACATGCTGGTGAGCATGGAGCTGAAGAGGAGGTCGCGCAGTGGCACCGGAATCGGCAGTTCCGGCAGCAGCTCGAAGAACAGCGTGCTTTCTGACGCTAGCTCCTGCACCCGCATCAGCACGCCGCGCCCACGCAAATGCCAGTAGCGCTCCAGAATGTGCATGGCATCGCGCGCGGTGGAGGCGCACATCAGCGCATAGCCGAGGCTGCCATGCGCAGTCAGCGGCAGACGCTGACCGGTCTCAAAGCCAAGGGCCGGGTCGGCGGTGAGCGTGAGCACCGCGGCAAACACCTGCCAACTTTCCACAAACGACAGCCGGCCTGCCGGATCGTCCAGCGCATCCGGACGCAGGCCAGCTTGTGCCAGCACGGCCGCCGCCGGCACGCCACGCGAGGCCGCCACCTCCGTAAACAGGCGCGGATAAGTGGCAGGCTGGTTGCGTGCCCGCGTCCAGGCCGGCAGGGCACGAACCAGCTCTGGGATGTCATCGAGCACCGAAGCACCCGTTGCAACGCTCAATATGGCCACCAATGACAAGTCGAATGTCCGCGCAGCCTCTCACGCCCGTTCGCTTTTGGCCAGTATCGTCAGTGCCATCGCAACACCCACTGAGAACATCCAGACACGGCACTGACAACGCCACGCCCCGCTACAGGAGAACCGACATGACCGCCGCCGCCCTGACCCCGTCCCGCGCCAAAAGCGCCCGTAAGGCTGCCACCCCCGCCGGCATGATTCCGGTCGTACGCCGCCCCGACTTCGGATTCAATGCCGATGTCGCGCAATGGTGGTGGGACAACGATCCACTCAAGACCTTGCTGCTGGCCGCCCTCTCCTCCAGCTTTCCGCCGGGCGAGCGCTTCTTTATAGACTCCGTGCGCCACTACCAGCCGCAAATTACCGACCCCGAATTGCAGAAGGCCATACGCGGCTTCATCGGCCAGGAAGCCCACCACTCACGCGAGCACGAGGCCCTGAACGGCTTTTTGCAGAACCGCGGCATCAACCTCGCCCGCCTCGAAAAAGAGATCGCCGGCTTCATGAACCTGCTACGCAAGCTGAGCCCCGAGCGTCAGCTCGCGCACACGGTCGCCGTCGAGCACTTCACCGCGCTCATGGCCGAAGAATTCCTGCTGAAGTACGACGTGCTCGACAAAATGGACCCGCGCATGGCGCCAATCTGGGCATGGCATGCCATTGAAGAGTCCGAGCACAAGGCCGTCGCCTTCGACGTGTACAAGGCCATCGGCGGCAGCGAGTTCACGCGCGTCACCGAAATGATGGCGGTGAGCGTGCTGTTCCCGCTGTTCACGTCGATTCACGTCTACCAGCTGATGAAAGAGGCCGGTGAACACCGCAACTGGCGCAGTTGGGCCAAAGGGATTGACTTCATGTGGGGCCGGCCCGGCGTGTTCCGCAAGCTGCTGCCGTCTTACTTCAAGTTTTATGCCCCCAACTTCCATCCCTGGGACCACGACGCACGTGCGCTAGTGGAAAAGGCAAAGAAGAAATGGCTGGGCGGACTGGCCTGAGTCAGGGGGTCTCTGAATACCCCCGTTCGTCAGGCCTTCTATACGTGAGCTGCATCGTATCCTGATGGACGCCGAAGGCGGCGGGCCCCATACGGGCTCGCCCCTCGAAAAACCAAAGTCAGCACTTGTGTCGTCACGTCTCCATGGGCATATTCGCTATTCGCGAATAGCGAATACGGACAAGCCATGGAACTCAAACCGCAAGATTTGCTGGTACTGCTCAAGGCCGCGGCCCATCCCGGCCAACGCTGGACTTATGCCGCGCTGGGCGAGGCGCTGGCCATGAGTGCCTCGGAAACGCACGCCAGCGTGAAACGCGCCGTGGCCTGCGGACTGGCAGTGGCGCCGGCGCGTGGCGAATGGTTACCGCTGCGCCCCGCCCTGCTGGAGTTTGTGCTGCATGGCCTGCGCTATGTCTGGCCGGCCAGCGCCGGACCAGTGAAGCGCGGCGTCGCCACCTCGTTTGGAGTGGAACCGCTGGCAGCCAAGGTGAATGCCGCCGCCGGCGAGGCGCCGGTATGGGCACACCCTGAAGGTGCACAAAAAGGCCCTACCCTTTCTCCGCTTTACCGCACCGCGCCACAAGCCGCTCTGGCTGATCCGGCGCTGCATCGCCTGTTGGCACTGGTGGATGCGCTGCGCGCCGGGCGCGCCCGCGAACGCGCACTGGCGGCCGCATTGCTGACGGCCGAACTGGACGCAAGCCATGCGCGCGAATGACCCCAATCTGCCACATCTGCGCCTGATTGCCGATGCCTTGGGCGAATTGCGCGAGCACTTGGTGTTTCTGGGCGGCGCGGTCGCAGGCCTGCTGATCACCGATCCCTTGGCAGACAGTGTGCGCGCCACTCGTGATGTCGATGCCGTGATTGCGGCAGAGCTGACCGCCTATTACCGTTTTGAAACGGCGCTGGCAGCACGCGGCTTCCGGCGTGATACGCAAGGTGATGTGATCTGCCGCTGGGTGCATGAGGCGTCGGGCTTGCTGTTCGACCTCATGCCGGTGCAAGCCGATGTGCTGGGCTTTTCCAACCGCTGGTATCCCTATGCCATGGAAACAGCAGTGCCTGTTACTTTGGACGATGGGCTGACCATACGCAGGGTGAGTGCCGTCGCTTTTGTCGCCACCAAGCTGGAAGCTTTTGCCAGTCGAGGTGCCGGTGACTTTCTCAGCAGCCACGACCTTGAAGATGTGCTGAATATCATTGATGGCCGCGAAGAGCTTGCCGCCGAAATGAGCGCCGCGCCAGCCGCGCTGCAACAAAGCATCGCAGCAGCATTTGCGCAACTGCTGACCAAGTCTGACTTTCTGAATGCCTTGCCTGGCTTGATCACTGAGCCGGAGCGCGCATCCGTCATTCTGGCGCGCCTGCAAACAATGAGCGCCTGATAAAGCGAGTGCGCGACACTATGGGATAGCGCAGCGCAAAGAGGAAATCGAGTACATGGGCCTGCACAAGAAAATCACAACATCTACCATCGTCTGAACGCGCATGGCTGGCGGTATGCCAAGGTGAATGGCAACGACAAGCTCAGGTAGGTGAACAACGTGTGGCTGGCGTCCGAGAGCAGCGGCGCTGACAGGAAGAGGCCGAGTGATCACCCCGTGAGCGAAAAGTGCGCCTTCGGTATGTCCCACGATATGCCGCGTCGCCGCGACGGAATGGCAACCTCGTCACCGCGCAAAAACGCTTGGTTTTTTGCCTTGAATCACTCGGGACGATTCAGTAAGATGCGCGCCTCGTTGCTGCCGACAGGCCGCCGCGAAGACCCCAGGCGCATAGCTCAGCTGGTTAGAGCACCACCTTGACATGGTGGGGGTCGCTGGTTCGAGTCCAGTTGCGCCTACCAGATATCAAAACCCGCAAGACCTCTGTGGCTTGCGGGTTTTGTGCTTTTGGGCACGGCATTTTCAGCATGCCAACGCCGCCGGCATCGAGCCTGCACGCACAAAACCCGCGACCCTTGTTCTGAACCCTGCAGACAGGCTTGCCGATTCCATTGCGATGGGGTGTGGAGGACACACTGCACGCTGGCTCATCCGCAGGCCTGGCGCCATTTCAGAAACCGCGCACCAAGCGCCGGAAGCGGCGCAGCAAGACCGGCTCGCCGGAGGCGGCCGGGCGGTAACGCAAGGCCAGGTAAAGACTGGTGATGGCTTGCGCACGAGCGGCCAGCGCCGGCTTCTCGCGCCCGATGCGCTCGGCATAGGCCTGCGGCGCCTCGCCCGGCTCGCGCACAATGCCCTTGGCGGCCATCTGCCGGCAAAAGCGCCGGTAGGAGCGGTCGGCGGGATGGCTGTACGGCCGATGGCCATACAGCGACCACAGCAGCATCAGGCCAGCCAGTGTCGTGAGTATCCCCGTCATCACCGCCAGCCGGCGCAGCAGGCTGGTATCGCCGAGCAGGCGGCGCATGAAGCTGTCCTGGTTGCGGCTGTCGTAGCCCAACACATCGCGCTGCCAGCGGTAATTCACATAGTCCACGGCGGCGCGTAGTTGTCGGAACATGCGGTAGTTGCCATAGCGCAATGCACTGACACCGGAGTCGCCCCAATACGAGCGCTCATTGGCAAGACCACTGGCGCCGCGCTCGATGCGATCCGGTGCCACCGCGGCCGTGGGGTCCACGCTGACCCAACCCTCCCCCGGCAACCAGACTTCTGCCCAGGCATGGGCATCCAGTTGGCGCACGAGCCAGTGTTGGCCGAGCTCGTTTTTCTCACCCCCCTGATAGCCGACGACAACACGCGCCGGCAGGCCAGCGGCGCGCATCATGAACACAAAGCTGGAGGCATAGTGCTCGCAAAAACCCCGACGCGTGCTGAAGAGGAATTCGTCGATACGGTTATCGCCCAGTGGCGGCGGCTCCAGCGTGTAGTAAAAACGCTCGGTGCGGAACCAGTCGAGCACATGACGGATATAACGGCGCCCGTCGCCATACGCATTCACCCAACGCCGCGCCTGTGCGCGCGCCAGCGAATTGCCGTTGCGCGGCAACTGTAATGTCTCGCGGCGTAACCAGTCGGGCAACTCGTCCGGGTCCAGCCGCGCTCCGGGAAACGTGCGGGCTTCGTAACGCATGCGCTCGAACACCGGTGAGCGGTAACGCAGGCTGTAGTCGCGCATCAGGCCGACATTGGGCGTGAACGATTGCGACAGACCGAGCGCAAACAGCCAAGGCTCATCGCTCGCCTCCAGCACGACCTTGTAGGCAATCGGCTGCTCGGCACCGAGATACAACGTTGGCGCCCATGAAGGCATCTCGCGCATATCCCAGTTTGCCAGCGCACCAGGATTGTTCACCAGCTCGCTCTGCGTCCAACGCTGGCCGTCAAAATTCGCCAGCACCAAGCCGCGCCAATACATCTTGCTGCGCGGTGGTGGCTCGCCTTCAAACTCGACACGGAACGCCACGGCTGTGGACTGTCCGAGGCTGGCGATATCGCCCGGGCTCATGCTGTCGCTCATGCCGGTTTTGCCAGAGCCTTCGGTGAGATTGAGTGTCCACATCGGCGGCAAGCGTGGGAAAAACACGAACAACACCAGCATCAGCGGCGCCGCCTGCCCCACCATCACGCCGGCGCGCCACAAGGTTTGCCGGGTGCTTACTCCCTCACGCTGCTGCAACACCATCAGCGCGCCGACAATCACCACCAAGGCCAGCGCCACATACACCGTGAGCAACAAGGTTTGTGAAAACAAAAAAGCCGTGGCCAGCAAAAAGATATCGAGCACCGAGAGCACAAACATGTCGCGCGCGTTGCGGGTTTCGAGCAATTTCAACGCCGCGCACAGCACGAGGAAAGACACGCCACCCTCTGCACCGAACAGGGTACGGTGCGAATAAAAGACACCGGCCAGCCCGCCCAGCAACAACAGCACACGCAACACATTGCCCGGCACACCAAGACGCTGTTCGACACGCGGCAAGCGCCAGACACAGGCGAGCAAGACTGCCACGCTCAACCACGGCGGCAGGCGGTCGTACTGCGGCGCCAACGCGACAATCAGCGCCATCATCTGCCAGTAACGCGCACGCAAGGTCATCATTCGCGCGCCTCCCGACCGAACAGCGCCAGCGCGCGCAAGCACTCTTCGCGCAGTTCCGGCCCGTTGCCAACAGCAATTTCAGTACCCGGCAGGCGCAGACCGAACGCGCGGTTTTGCTGCGACAGTTGCAACACCCACCAAGTCAGGCGCGAGAGCCGGGTTTCAATCCCAAGCCCTTGCAAGGCATTCCAGTCGAGCACATCACTGCCGGCTTCTTCACTGGCATAGGTCTTGGTGAGCAAGCCCTGCCCGCGCGCCAGATGCTTCCATGACACATGCGCCAGTGCGTCGCCGGGGGTAAACGTTTTGAGCCCTTCGAAGTCTTCATGGCCGAGCGTGCGCTGCTGCTCGCCCTCACCATCGCGCCCCTGCCCGGCGGGCATCAGCTCGCTGGCTTCCGGATGGGGATAGACAATCGTTTTCATGTCGAGATCGAGCCAGGTCCAGGCACGCAAAAAACCGACCGGATAGACCGACGACAAACGCAGACGAGACGGCCGGAACCAGCCGCGCTTTTGCACCGGTAACGGCACAGTCACTTCGATGACACCGTTCACCCACATCACCGGCAGCGCCACACCCTCCCACTCGATGAGCAGGCTCTCATGCTCGCGGCCCCGCACATCATCAAAGCGCAGCAGGAAGGCGGCGTGCTCGCCGGCAAATGCCGGTTTGGCCGCAACAGCCGCAATGCGTAACCCGGACAAGTTTGCGTAGGTATGGTGAATGGCAATCACAAACAGACTGCCGAGAAAAAAACTCAAGCCCAGCAAAAGATTGTTGGCGTAGTTGATGCCGCCCACAAACAAGGCGAGCAACACCAGTGAGGCGATACCACCCTGGGCGGTGAGAAAAATGAAAATCCGGCGTTGGTTGAGCGTCACTTCCGTGACGCGCGGAATGCGTCGGTCGAGCCAACGCTGCCAGCGCTGGCGGAACAAGGCTCGCAGCCGGGCCCGCATGTCAGCCGATCACATCCACAGCCTTGAGCAACTGCGCCGTCAGACTGTGCGTGCGGCCCTGATCTTCAATACCGCCGCGCAGGCGGTGCTCGGCTACGGGCAGCAGCACTGCCTGCACGTCATCTGGCAGCACATGGTCACGCCCGTGTAGCAGGGCCCAGGCTTGCGCAGCGCGCAACAAGGCCAGCGTGCCACGCGGCGACAGGCCATGCTGGAAACCCTGCGCGGTACGCGTATGCGCCACCAGCCGCTGCAAATAATCGAGCACGGCATCGGCGGCATGGATTTTGGTCACGGCAAGCTGCCACTCTTCCAACTGGCGCGGCGTTGCCAGCGCCTTCATTTGCGGCAGCAATTGGCGGCGGTCTCCCCCCGTCAACAACTCACGCTCCGCAGCGGCCTCGGGATACCCGAGCTGGATACGCATGAGAAAGCGGTCGAGCTGCGACTCCGGCAGCGGGAAGGTGCCCATCTGCGACGAAGGATTCTGTGTGGCAATCACGAAAAATGGCTGGGGCAGTTTGCGCGTGATGCCATCGGCCGTGACCTGATGCTCTTCCATGGCTTCGAGCAGCGCGCTCTGTGTTTTCGGCGTGGTGCGGTTGATTTCATCGGCCAGCAGCACCTGCGAAAACACCGGGCCTTCGCGAAAGACAAAGGCCTGTGTCTGCGGATTGAACACGGACACGCCGATGATGTCGGCCGGCAACATGTCGCTGGTGAACTGGATGCGCTGATAGCGCAGGCCAAGCACGCGCGCCAGAGCCTCGGCCAGGGTGGTCTTGCCCATGCCGGGCAAGTCTTCGATCAACAGATGGCCGCGCGCCAGCAGGCAGGCCATGGCCAATTTGATCTGTTCGGGCTTGCCGAGAATGATGTGGCCCAAGGCCGCGAGCACGGGCGAAAGCGCTGTTGTCATGAAATCCTGACCTGTGTCCGGAAAAGGGTTAGACGGATTGGTTATAGTCGGGCGACTCGGCAACATACCACCAAACTCTTGCGCCCATGAAACCTACAACCCTGCGTCACGTCGCTACGGCACACGCGTTCGTCGAAGCGGCTTTTTCGGCCGATAGCGCACTTCCGCTGGCGGCGCCCTCTCAGTTGGTCACCACCGTCGAGCGCTACTGCCAGGAAACCCCCGGCCTTTCCACCGTTCTTGATGGCCTGTTCAGTGCACTGGAGACACGCTTCCTGCTGAGCCGTCGCCAGCGTTTTGCCCATGCTAGCCTCGACGCCCGACGGGGCTTTCTGAACACCCTCGACGGGATCGAAGCCTCTCTGCTGCAAGCCCTGACCCTGCCTTTCCGCGTCGCCCTGCTGCAAGACGCCGACGTGCTGGCGCGCCTGAACGTGCCCAACGGCATACGCGTGCCGACCACAGTCGAAAGCGCGCGCTGGCGGCAGCAGGTCACCGATGCCAGCACCCTGACCACTGACGACGACATCGAAGCGGATGTCGTCATTGTGGGGACCGGCGCTGGCGGTGCTGCCGCCGCCTACGAACTGGCCCGGCAAGGCTTGGCCGTCGTCGTGATCGAAGAAGGCCGCTATCACGACCGGCGCGACTTCAATGGCCGCCTGACCGACATGATTCCTCTGCTCTACCGGGCGCTCGGGCTGACCGCCACGCTCGGCAACACCGTCATTCCCGTGCCCATCGGCCGTAGCGTCGGCGGCACCACTACCATCAACTCTGGCACCGCCATGGCGGTGCCGCCAGAGACACTCGCACGCTGGCGCGCACTGGGCCTGCGCGAATTCACCGAAGCGGAAATGGCCCCGTACAACGCCGAGGTCATGGAGATCCTCCAGGTGCAAAAAGCCGACGCCCGCTACGTGGGCGACATCGGCCAGATCATCCGGACCGGCGCCAACCGCATCGGTTTTGTAGAAACCCATGAGCTGCCGCGTAATGCTGCCGGCTGTGATGGCCAAGGGCTTTGCCAGTTCGGCTGCCCGACCGACGCCAAGCAGTCCACCAATGTCAGCTACATGCCGAGGGCACTGGATGCTGGCGCCTTCCTGTTCACCGGCCTGCGCGCCACCACACTGCTGCAGGACGGCAGCCTGACTCGTGGCATCAAGGCTATCGGCACGGGAGCAGATGGCAGGCCACGCACGCTAACCGTCCGCGCACGCGCCACCGTACTCGCCATGGGCAGTTTCCTGACACCGGTCTTCCTGATGCAGAACGGCTTTCGCCTGCCGCAACTCGGGCGTCAGCTCAGTATCCATCCGGCGGGCGTGGTGTTGGGTCATTTCCCGGATCGCGTCTTCGATCATGCGCGGCGCATTCCGCAGGGTTTTGGTGTCAGCGATCTCGCCACCGAGGGATTGATGTTCGAAGGCGGCACCATCCCGCTGATCGGCCACGGCATGATGAGCCCGTTGCAAGGGAGCGACTGGCTGCGCTTTGTGGAGAACTACCAGCACACCGCCTATTTCGGACTGATGCTGCGCGACACGTCGCGCGGGCGCGTGCGGCCGGGGCCGCATGCGGATTTTCCGCTCATCCGATATTCGATGAACCACACTGACTTCGCGCTGTTCAAGCGCGGCATCCGCGAGCTCGGCCGCATGTACTTCGCCGCCGGTGCCGCGCAAGTATGGCTGCCGGGTTTACGAAAAATGACCGCCGTGCACAGCGAAGCCGAGCTCGACCGGCATCTGGCTGGCTGTGGCTCGCCGCGCGATTTCATGATCACCGCCTACCATCCGCTGGGCACCTGCCAGATTGGCGCGAATGTGCAATTCGGAGTCACGGATACGTCTCATCGGGTGTTCAACAATGAGGGGCTTTATGTGATGGACGGATCGAGTGTGCCGGGGCCGTTGGGGGTGAATCCGCAGGTGACGATCATGGCCTTGGCAACGCGGGCGGCGCGGCACTTGGGGGCGGTGTTGGGGTAATGGGTTTTGGTGTCGGTGGGTTGTTTTCGCTGCGCTTTGGCTGAGTTTCGTTGTTTCTCTGCGAGGGCGTGTCCTCTGGCCGGACGGGCCCCAGAGGGGCCGCGTCGCGGCGGCCCCTCTGGACTCCCCGCGCGCCCCGGTTCGGGAGCCCCGCTGCGCGGGGTGCCCTGTGCTGCTCGTCCGTCAGCGGGGGCTGCGGAACTCGCCTTTGCTGCGCAAAGACTCAGACAGTCCTCGCCCTTAATCCGCTGCCGGACTCCGCTGCTCGGCTCCCTCTCATGGGGAATCCAGAGCAAAAGCACGCGTCGCTGCGCTCGCTGAAATCAAACCTGAAAAGCTGAAAGAGGCTCTGGATTCACTCACTTCTGTTGCCCCAGCTACGGC
>JAUXNL010000063.1 GCA_030684415.1 Moraxellaceae bacterium
AGCCACGCTTGTCCGATCCCGGTATCGGCCTGCGTCCCGGTGATCGTGACGATGGCGGCCGTCGTGTGCTGACCTATGCCGATCTCAAGAGCACGTTTGCCGATCCGGATGGGCGCGAACCTTCACGCACCATCGAGCTTCATCTCACCGGTCATATGGAGCGGTATGCTTGGTCATTTGACGGTATCCCGTTTGCCAGTGCAGAGCCCTTGCGCTTGCAATACGGGGAGCGCGTCCGCTTCGTGCTGGTCAACGACACCATGATGGAGCACCCCATCCATTTGCATGGCATGTGGAGTGATCTGGAAGACGAAGCTGGAAATTTTCTCGTACGCAAGCACACCATCAGCATGCCACCGGGCACCCGCCGCAGTTTTCGTGTGACAGCCGATGCGTTGGGGCGATGGGCGTTTCATTGCCATTTGCTCATGCACATGGACAGCGGCATGTTCCGTGAAGTGCGGGTGGAGGTGGCGTCATGAAAAATTTGATGCGCAACCCTTTTCTGATGGCGTCTTCACGGAAGCAGTCTTGCATGCGGAATGCTAGAGAGCCTTTGAATAACCCCGAACTGTTCGGGCTACGCCTGTGGAAATCCTTGATTTTGGTGAGCCGGGTCTTCGACAGGAACAGGGCGAACGAGGTTGTTCAGGATTTACCGGACTGGCGTCTTGCGCTTCGGGTGTGGAGCCCTGTCAAGGCAGGAAAAGGGCAGTGGCTTTTCTGCTGTGCTTGTCTTGTGCTGACGACGATGATGCCTCTGGCGCATGCCAGCGAAGATCACTCGCATCATCATGGTCCGGCGGCTGGGCAAACGTCTGTCGCGGCGCCGTTACCCGTGCGCGCCACAAATGAAGAGGCTAAGCATACGTTATCCACACTGACGCCCGCCGCTACGCCAGCCCCCACACCTGAAGAACTGGCCGCTGCTTTTCCTGATCTTGGTGGTATGTCCATGGCGGACCACATGGGCAGCCGCCTGTTCTGGAAAGTGATGCTGGATCGTCTTGAAATACAGCGTCACGACAGCGAGACCACGCAGGCCTGGAAGGGCGGGCTATGGTGGGGCGGCGACATCAACCGGCTTGTCGTCAGTAGTGAGGGTGAGCGAGAAGCTGGTGCCTTGCACAGTGAAACAAGGTTGTACTGGCGCCATGCGCAATCACGCTGGTGGGACACCACGCTGGGCCTGCGGCATGACGAGCGTGACGGCCGTTCACGTCAGTGGCTGACCGCAGGGGTGCAGGGTATGTTGCCGTTTTTCATCGAAACGGAAGTGAGCGTGTTTGCGGCTGATGATGGACGAAGCGCACTCCGCGTAGAGCTGGAGTATGACGCCAGACTGACAAATCGCCTCATTTTGCAGCCGGAAATTGAAGTGGATGCCTATGGGCGTGACGATCAAGCAAACGGTATTGGCCGTGGCCTCGCGTCTGTTGGTATGGGGCTACGGTTGCGTTACGAAATCCGGCGCGAGCTGGCACCGTATATCGGTATGGAGTGGGAGCGCACTTTCGGCGATACGGCCGACCTACGTCGTGCGGCGGGTGAGCCCGTCGGCCGCCGCGCGCTGGTGGCGGGAATGCGCCTTTGGTATTAGCCGCTCCACGCTGAATCAATCACTCAAGCGTGATTGATTCGTGACCCGTCCAATCAGCAATCTGGTCAGGAAAGACTGTCGAGAAAATGCTGTCAGTGCTTGCCGCATGGCGAGGGTGGTTGGGTGGGGCCGCTGTCAGCCCAACGACCCTCGCACGTCACTCCAAGAGCTCGCACGCCACTCCAAGAGCTCGCACGCCACTCCAGGAGAGAGAAGGCAAGAAATTGAAAATGTTTAACGGCTTCCGATGAGCAGATTCATGCAGTGAAATGGCGGCCTACCACGAGAGGCGTGATCAACCCGGCAAGCCGTCCAGAAACTCCAGCACCGCCTCCAGAAATACATCATTGCGGTCGCCGGCGACCATATGCCCGGCGCCGCCCACATCAGCAACCCGTGCCTGCGGAATGCGCTCCTGGAATTCGCGCGTGATGCTTTCGTCGACCACATCGCTTTGCGTGCCGCGCACCAAAAGCACAGGCTGCGTGAGTTTTTCGGCTGCGTGATAAAAACGTTCGTCGTTGTGGATATCGTTTTCCGCGCGGCCTTGTTGGAAGGCCACCAGCATGGCCGGGTCCCAGTGCCAGTACCAACGACCGTCATCGCGCTGCCGCAGATTTTTTTTCAGGCCGCTCGGATCGCCTTTTTGTGTGCGTTGCGGCTGGTAGCCGGCAACGGCATCTGCCGCATCCTCCAGCGAGGCAAAGCCTTCCGGGTGGGCGGCCATGAAGCCGAGAATGCGATCAACACCGGCCGCGTTCAGTCGTGGGGCAATGTCCACCAGCACCAAGGCTCGCGACACTTCGCCATCCGTGCCGGCGTTGGCGAGCAACGAGCACAGCCCGCCCATCGATGCGCCGACCAGCACCGGCGGACTGGTTTGCGCCAATGCCAGCTCCAGCACATCAGCGGCGAAATCCTGTATGCGATAGTCGCCGGGCCAGTCGCTGTCGCCATGGCCGCGCAAATCTACCGTGATGGCACGCCAGCCGCGTGTGCCCAGCGCCTCGGCACTGCGCTTCCAGGCATGACGCGTCTGGCCGCCGCCATGCAGGAAAATCACTGGCTGGCCATCAGCCGGACCTGCAACAGAGAGGGCCAGACGATGGCCTTGGCGAGTCGTGAAAAATTCGTGTGGCATGAGCTGTTGGTCTGAGGGAGTCGAGCGGCATTATGGTCATGCGCGGGGCGTCGCCGCGATGACATAAGCGCTCAAGCGCCTGACATCGAGTGCCAGGCTTTTTGCTGCTGACTGTTTTCAACCCGGCCCGAGCGGCCAGCCCAGTGCGAGCCAGAGTGCAAGAAACCCGCTCCAGCACACCAGCAGAATCACGGAGTAGGGCAGCATGAGCGCGGTGAGCGTGCCGATGCCGGCGTCTTTCTGCCAGCGTTGGGCAAAGGCCACCACCATGGCGAAATACGGCATCAACGGCGTGATGATGTTGGTGCTGCTGTCGCCGACGCGGTAGGCCACTTGCGTCACCTCTGCCGGAATGCCGGCGAGCACGAACATGGGCACAAACACCGGCGCGAGCAGTGCCCACTTGGCCGAGGCCGAGCCAATGAACAGATTGATCAGCGCGGTGAACAGCACAAAGCCGATCATCAGCAGCAGAGGCGGCAGGGCCAGTGCCTGCAAGCCGTCGGCGCCACCAATCGCCAGTAGTTCACCCAACTGGCTCCACTTGAACCAAGCCACGAATTGCGCGGCAAAAAACATCAGCACGAGATAGCCCGCCAGTGTGCGCAGTGTTTCTTCCAGCGCAGGGATGGCGTCTTCATTGCGCTGCCAGTGCCCGGAAAGGCGCGCGTAGAGCAGGCCCGCGATGCCGGCATAAAATGCAATCACCACCACAATCCCGGTGACGGCGGGCGACTTGAGTACGCTGCCATCGGCACCGCGCAACACGCCATCGGCCGGCAGCAGGCCGGCGAGCAAGCCGAGGCCCAGCAAGGCCGTCCACCCGGCGACGGCGAGTGCGGCGCCACGGTGCAGTGGTTTGTCCTCCGTGTCGTTGTCGGTGCTAGCGTCCGACGGCTCTGCCAACGGTAGGCGTGGTATCACCAGCCCGCGCGTCACCCCGCCGACGACCGCTGTGACCAGCCCTACCGATGCCGCCAGAAACCACCAGTTGGCTGTCATGCTGACCTCGGCCGCCGGTTGCACCGTGCGCAGGGCTTCGGTACTGATGCCGGCGAGCATCGCGTCCACCGGGCCGATCAGAAGGTTGGCGGAAAAGCCGCCGGATACCGCCGCATATGCGCAGGCTATGCCAGCCAGTGCGGGCAGGCCGGCTCGCTGTAAGAGCATCCCGGCGAGCGGGATCACCACCACCTAGCCGGCATCGACCGC
>JAUXNL010000064.1 GCA_030684415.1 Moraxellaceae bacterium
TCTCCGGTCGCTGCCATGACAGCGACACGAATGTGTCAGATAGGGTGATGGCTTGAGCGCCGACCAGAAATCCTGGACAGGATTTTCAGCCGGCGATGTTTGTCGGAACAGCTCTCAGGCAGCGGGCCGCCATGTCAGCTCGCGAACCCAGGTGGGAATCGGTGGCAATGCCTGCTTTGGGATGTAGCTGGTGAGTTTGACGGCGGCATCCACCGGCACGTGATACAGCCGGTTACGACGATTGACCATCCAGCGGCCATGCTGACGAATCAGCTGGAACCACGGATTGCGGCGCCCGTCTGCCGTGCGCCCGCCGATCTTCTCGAATTTCTTCATGACCTCGTAGAGCTTGTCTTCAGACAGTCCGAGCTCAACAATGTTGTCGCGCATCTTGTTCAGCAGCGGGAAATAGACAGCGATGCCCAACAACAGGCGCGGATCTACAATCGGCCCCATCATTTTGACCAGTTGGATAAAGCTCTTGTTATAGCCCTGCATTTCCATGACGGTGAAGCCGACACCCAGATGCCGCGATTCGTCGCCATTTATTTTCTCGAAGGCCTCATGGCAAACCGGATCGTCCACCGTATCCAGCAAGAACTTGCACAGCGCGCCATCGAGCGCGATTTCCAGCATGGGAATGACTGCCCCCAGCACATAAAACGGCATTTCATCCGCATACCTGTCCAGCCACTCGATGACCAAACGCAGATTGATGTTGGGCTCTGGCAGCTCATCGCCATCGAGCATGCCCCAGCGCTTCATCAGCGCCATTTCGGCATTGGCATGGCGTTGCTCTTCGGCATGGAAGTAGGTGTAAATCTCGCGCAGCGTCGCGGTTGGCGCCTTTTTTGCCATGGCCGCAAAGCCACGCGCCCCCACATGCTCGATCCACATGAGATCGGCCATGAACGCCTTCAGCTTGGGCCATTGCTCAGGGGTGATGCGCTCGACACCGGGCGCATCCCAGTCAATATCCGCCAGCGCCCATTGGGTGGAGCGCACTTTTTCCAGCATCTTCTCAAGATCAATCGAGGCCATTTTCATCTACTCCGGTGTGGGACAGGCTGTGCAGCACAGCCGTCATTCGTAACCATGACAAAAAATGAATCACAACAAGCATCAGGCGACCTGACGCACCTGCGGCATCACGGTCTTGCGTAAATTGGTCTGTAATTCGCCCTGCTCACCGAAAAACTTTTCACTGAAGCGGGCCAGCAGTTCTCGGGTGTCATGATCGTTGGGGTGAAAACCCGGGCGGAAATAATCCAGCAGTTTGGGCGCCACTTTTCCGAAGAGCCCACGCGGCCCGTAAATCATGCCGAAGCCCTTGGCGTGCTGGCGCAGCAACCGTGGATTGAAGAGTGAGCCGTCGGAGGCCATGAGCACAGCCTGCATGGAAGCCAGCGCTGCAATCAGGATGACGGTGGTGGGAATCATGGTGCCGGCACGTAGTGCATAGCTGCCGATCACTTTCTCGTACACATCGTAGGCCACGGCCTTGTGCTCGGTTTCTTCCATCATGTGCCAGAGCACGAAATTGCCGACCGGCTTGTCGAAGCCGTCCTGTACCTCCTGGCTGCCGAGCACATATTCGGAAATGATGGCGGTGTAATGCTCCAGTGCTACCGTGGTCGACAGTTGTGCGGCCTTGGGCAGCCGCTTGGCAAGAAAGCGCAGGCCGTCGCGCGTAAACCGGTCGAGCTTGCGCACCGGATACCCCATCCGCGTATAAACCTCGTTGACGGCGTCATGCTCTTTGCCGTGCATGGCTTCTTGTCCGATAAAGCCGGTGACGCGGGCGTCCAGCTCCGCATTCTTGATGCGCTTGCGGTAATGGCGGACCGACTCGATGAAGAAACGCTCGCCTTGCGGAATCACGGCCGAAAACGCCATGAAGAAAGCCGAAGCAAACGCGTTGTCGTCATAGAAGTATGGTTTCAACGGCGCATCGTTAAAGCCGAAATCCATATGCCGGATGGGCACGGCCGGATTGTCATGACGGGCATTGGCAACAGCAGCATGGGCAGGCATGTTCATGTCAGTTTCCTTTATCTTCAGAGTGAAGCGATGACAACACGTCAGAGCGGCATGACGTTCAAGTGGCCGCGCCACGCGCCATCAGCCTGCCGATGATTCCCGAGCCCCGGTTGTAGCTGACCGGCGCAAAGCGCTTCAGGCGCCAGACCATGCGCGCGTCAAACTGCGGCAACACATAAAGCTGGTTGCGGTCGAGTGCATCGAGCGTGGTGATGGCAACGCTTTCAGGCGAAACCCCCGTCCACTCCATGAGCTTGCTGCCCATCTTCGAGGTGCCGGCCGGAATGCGGCCGTCGCGCACGATGTTGGTTTTGACAAAGGTCGGGCAGAGCGCGGTGACATTGACGCCTGTGCCGGCCAGCTCGGCCTTGAGGGTTTCGGAGAGAGCGAGCACGGCCGCCTTGGTGACGTTGTAGGGGCCCATGAGCGGGGCCGCGGCAAAGCTGGCGGTGGAGCAGACATTGATGATGCCGCCACGACCCAAGGCCCGCAGACGCGGGGCAAACACGTGACAACCGTGCACGACGCCCCAGAGGTTGACCCCGACGGTCCACTGCCAGTCTTCAATCGGAATCTCGCCAATCGGGCGACCACCAATACCGACACCGGCGTTGTTCACCACCAGATCGGCCGGGCCGCCAAACCAGTGTTCGGATTCGACTGCCAGGTTCTCGACACTGGCCAGCCCGGAAACGTCACATTTGACGGCCAATGCCTGACCGCCGGCGGCATTGATCAGGCTGACCGTTTCTTCGGCCGCCGCCAGATTGATGTCGGAACACACCACACGTCCGCCACGCTTGGCGATTTCCAGTGCAAACGCGCGCCCTATACCGCTACCGGCGCCGGTGACGACGGCCGAAGCCTGCTTGGTGACTTTCTTGCGGAACATGACTGCCCTCTCTGCGTGGCCTGCATTGCCGTTGTGGCAACGCCTTGACCTTTACATTGATGACTGTCACCTTATTCCGACCATTTGTTCGGATTCAAGTCGGGATCACGCCGCCGCCATGCCCAAACCCACGCCCCCTGAAAACCGCACGCCGCCACTGCCCGAAAGTCGGCCCAGCATGCCGCGCAAGCCGCAGCAACGGCGCTCGCGCGCCACCTTCGATGCGATTGTCGAGGCGGGCTTCATCTGTGTGGCCGAGCGCGGCATCGAGGCCACCACGACCCGGCATATCGCCGAAATCGCCGGCATCGGCGTGGGCTCGCTCTACGAATATTTCCGCAACAAAGAAGCGGTGTTCGATGCCATGAACCAGCGCTTCGTGAGTGATGTGGTGGCGATGTTGCAGCCACTGATGCCGGAACTGGTGCGCCTGTCCATCGGCGATGCCATCAAGCTGATGCTCGACAACTTCGGTGACTTCCTGAACCGCAACAACCAGCGCTACCTCAAGTGCGCGCGCCAGGCCATGCGCGTGGAGCTGAAAAACTACATGGAGCCGATCACCCGACTGCTGATGGAGATCGTCATGCAGCATGTGCTCCACAACCCCGAACACATGCGCCTGCGCCGCATTCCGGCGATGAGCTATATCTTCATCAACGGCGGCATTTATTCGGTGGTGCAGCATTTGTCCGACCCGAATCCGGTCATCAGCTACGAAGAACTGTCGCAAGGCATTGCCGACATGGTGAGCCACTATGTGGCACAGGAGTTGTTGCTGACGGCCAACGCTCCAACTCCGACTTGAATCCGAACAGGGCAGCGCACTAGCGTCCGCCTGCCGTTGCCGCCACCCGGGTCTTGCTCGTCAGGTTGTACGCCGCCGCCCTGCTCTGCCGCACACCAACGGCTACATGCCATCCTGATGCCGAGAACCGACCATGTCCCTGTCCTCCCCTTTTGTTGCCTGCCCCTTGCGCCCGCACATTCCCGTCGAGCTGGCGGCACTCACCGAACGCTCGCGCAGCCGCCTGAGCGACGCCGACAAAAAAGCCGGCGCGCAATTACTGGCTGATGCCTATTGCGACCTGCTGGATCACTTTCTGACAGACATGCTGCATGAAGTGCGCAAGACCCATCCCTCGCACATGATGGACGAAGCCCTGCACATGACCGAAGAAGTAAAAGCCAAGATTCACCACTACCTAGGCTGGATTGTCGGCTTTTTATCCAATGCCCGGCTGGTGCCGGTCATCGCACACTTCAACGGACTGGTGCATGAAATGGAGTTGCATGGGCAACGCCAGCATTTTGTGGCGTTTCCTGTCAGCCCCGCTCTTGCCGCCAATGGCAAACGTGTGTTGGCACAATTGCACACAGGTACGCTCGCGGATATCGGTGAGGGCATGGAGCTGCTGATACAGGCCGTGGAAGAAGGCCTTGAACCCCTGGCGCTGACGCCAAAAGCGCTGATGAAATTCAACTTCGTGGTGGACAAGACCCTCAACGGCGTCATCAGCCTGATCATGTCGTTGTTCAACCGCATGCTGCGCAAGATGGGCCCGCATCTGCCACGCGATCTGTATCCGCAAATCGCGGTGCATCTGGAGCGCTTCCTGATCGTGGCCTGACCATCGGATCACGAGTGCTTCACCCTGAAAGCCGCCAGATCACCGGCGGCATCCGCATCATCCCAACGTACATCCGGCATCGGCCCGGAGCGCACATTTGACACCGGTCAAATTGGCAACATTCCCCCCTTGAAAGCCCAAAAGCCGCCCCTATCTTTTTTCCTGTACCGGCACGGCAACGTGCCCACCCTCAACCGGCATGCCTGAACATGCTCGAGGGGAGTTCCAGCCAGTTGCTACAGGAGACCCATGATGAGCGCCCTCATTTCCCGCAGCCGTCTGCTTGACGATCTTTTCCGTGATTTCGCTTCCGGTTATACCTTGCGCCCGCTGCATGGTAGCCCCCTCCCCGCCGCCGACCGGATCAAGGTGGACATCAGCGAGAATGATGACGCCTACACCGTAATGGCAGAAATACCCGGCGTTTCCAAAGAAGACATTCATGTCACGGTCGAAGGTAATGTGGTGAGCCTTCACGCAGAGATAAAGCAGCAGGATAGCCAGCAAAAAGACGGAAATATCGTGCACAGCGAACGCTATTACGGTGCGGTATCGCGCAGCTTCCAGCTACCCGTGGAGCTGGATGAAGCAGAAGCCAGTGCGCGCTATGAAAACGGCATCCTGACCTTGCTGCTGCGCAAAAAGAAAATCGGAAGTGGATCGCGTCGCGTCGCGATCCAGTAAATCCTCAGCAGGATATCAGGCACTTGCGTTGATGGCCGGAGGAATCCCGCCGGCCATCAACCGGGAGTTGGCCCCGGCGACAAGCGCTTCATTGTGCAGGCGGACGACTGAAAAGCGCCGCTCATGTATCAGCAGGATCATGTTGCGTTCTTCTCTAAAGTATTCCCTTTGATCATCGAAGGGCATGCTCACTTCAGCCTGAAGAAATTTACCGGGCCAGTGCTGTCGCCAACGCGCTGTACAGCAGTTGCAAGCGAATCGGCTTGGTCACGAAATCGTTCATCCCGGCATCACGGCAACGCAGCCGGTCTTCATTACCCGCATTGGCTGTCATTGCGATGATGGGCAGGCCGGCAAGCACAGCATTATGATGTGCGCGGATGCGGCGAGTGGCTTCAAAGCCATCCATGACCGGCATCTGTACATCCATCAACACGCAATCAAACTCATGCGCTTCGATCAATGCCAACGCCTCCGCACCATTTCCTGCCACGGTGACCACCACACCGGCATGCTGCAGCAACTCC
>JAUXNL010000067.1 GCA_030684415.1 Moraxellaceae bacterium
GCCCACCAAGCGCCATGGCCGTCAGCGTCCCACAGAAGATCGCCCCGCCGCCCAGAAAGAAGGGCGGTGAGATCCGCGCCAGCCACCCGCCCTGGGCGGCCACCACCGCTGCGGCGAACACCGCCAGGCTGTGGACCATCAGATAGGTGGCGCCGGTGTCCAACCAGGCCTTGGCCTGCGGGTCTGGGATGGCGTGGGCCCCAAAGGCGCCTATGGCCACCGACAGGAAGCCTCCCAGGGCGGCCAGCCCCAGCCAGAAACGGTCGACACCCATGGCGTCCTCCTGCGTTATGAGCCCTGCGCCTCACGCCGGCCCTGAAACCCTCGGGCCCCGGGGGGCGATCCTGAAATAGTTCCGCGCCAATGGGTTGGCGAATCAGGCGCGACGCAAGGAGACCGGTCATGGGTTTGCGAAACACGGGATTTGCCGCTGCGACGGCGCTCGCCCTGACGTTTGCCAGCGCCGCCCAGGCCGATAGCGGAAGCTTTGGCGACTGGGCCGTGGTCTGCGACAATACCCGGGTCTGTACGGCACTGGGCTTTGGCGAGCTGGGCGAGATCGGCAGCTCGGCCTTGCTCAAGGTCAGCCGCGACGCCGCCGCGGCGGCCGAACCGACCATCAGCCTGATCACCGCGGGAACCCAGGCCGCCACACTGCGCCTGTCTGTGGACGGCGTCGTCCCAGAGGGCCTGAGCGCCGTGCCAGCCATGCCGATGGCCGATGGTCCGGAGCGCCGGATCACTGAGCTTACCCCGGCGCAGAGCCGCGCCCTGCTGGTCCTGCTGGCCAATGGGCGGACCCTGAGCCTGATGGAGGGGCGTAACCCGGCCGCCACCCTCTCCCTGGCCGGATCGAGCGCGGCCCTGCGGTTCATGGACGACCGTCAGATGCGGGCGGGGACGGCCACCGCCCTGGTCGCCGGCGGGGCTCAGGCTGCCTCGACGGTTCCAGCGCCGCCCCAACCGCCGGTGGTCACGCCGGCGCCGGCCGTAGCCCAGACCCGGCTCCCCTCACGTCCCTCGTCGGTCATGCAGGCACAGCTGCGCGACTGCGACGACGACCTCCTAGAGCTGGGGATCGAGCCGGAGG
>JAUXNL010000071.1 GCA_030684415.1 Moraxellaceae bacterium
GCCGTAAAGCATCCATTGCGTGTTGTTGCGCATGTGCAAGGCTCCGAGTGTTGGGGGGGATGGCCAGTGACAAGGTGCAGCCGGCCGTGGGACAAAGTGCGCGTCAGCTTGGCTGGCGGAAGGCGGCGAGCATGGCGCGCACCCGCGGAACCGAGAATGAGCGCTCAAGAATGGGCTGGAAAATGCCAGGAGACGCCAGTACCGGCCACAATGTTTTGGGCACAACGGTGGTGCGGGCGCGGGTACTGATTGCATGAACAATCGCGTCCATTACCTCTTCCGGCTCCACCTGCTTCCAGATGCCGGTGTTGCTGTTCCAGATTTCTTTGCCACCCGGTTCGTTGTGCGCGGACTTCATCATGTCTGTTTTTGCAAAAGTGGGATGGACGATACCGACATCGGCGCCATAGGTTCTTGCCTCGAGACGGAAGGAATTGGCCATCGCTGTAACGCCGGCTTTCGAGGCGGTGTAGTGCGCCTGCAAGGGTGAGTTGATGGCATAGGCCATTGATGAAATCACCAGAAAGTAGCCCTGTCGGGAGAACACGCTTGCCGCGCTGCTGTGCAAAGTATTGAACACGCCCATCAGATTGACCTCTATCACTTTGCGGAACAGGGCCGGATCAATTTCTGCCAGTGGTGCCACGGTGGCAATACCGGCATTCGCCACCACCACATCAATGCCGCCAAAATGCGCAATTCCTTCCTGCACGGCATATTGCATCTGCTCCAGCACGGTCACATCGGCTTCCACCACCAGCACCTTCCCGCCCACGCGAGCCGCTATTTCCTGCATGCGCACAGGCTCAAGGCCTGCGAGTACGAGATTCATGCCGCGTGCGGCAAGGCGCTCGGCAATGCCGGCACCAAAGCCGCGGGCGGCGCCAGTGATAAGGGCGGTTTTTCCGTTCAGGTTCCAGCGCATGGCGAACTCCGTTTGGGCGGTGGGACAAAAAAGAGTGGCAAAGCGGTCAGGTGGTGATTGAAAGCCTCTTTCCGCACGTGGCCAGTAAATTCCTTACAACAAATGTCGTTGCAGGAAGTTCGTTTGTTGTGCAACGACGGTATCGAACAGGGGAGCCACATAGGGATCGAAGTGCCCGCCGGGCAGGGTGATCACCTCGGCACGGGGGGGCCGTTTGGCGGCGGCATACGCCGGACGTGTGGGGGTGACCACATCGTTGGCCGCAATCTGGTAAAGCACAGGCGCCTCGATGCGATCCACGGTGCGCGTCGGCCGGTAAAGCGGTAGGTCAAGCACGATGCGTGCAGCGACTTCGTTGCGCCATGCCGGCAGACTATCCACCAGCCGGCGATAACCTGGTTCGGCATCAGCTGTTGTCATGGCGGCCATGTCTCCCACCGGGCCAACCACGCCGATCATGCGCGGTGCCTGACCGAGCAGGCTGCCCGCCCGGTCAGCCAAACCCCTGGCTGTCAGTTTCAGAGAGTGCAGGGGAGAGCCGCCAAGGTGGGCAAAGCCGTCGGTAAACGGCACTTGGGCAATCACGGCGCGCAGGTGCAGGTTTTCAGCGGCCAGCGTCAGCACGTGGCCGCCGGCAAACGACGTTCCCCAGAGCGCAACGCGGCGGGCATCAATACCGGGCAGCACGCGGGCAAATGCGATCGCTGCCCGCCAGTCGTCCAGTTGCCGACCGATGTCCAGCAACTGCCGCGGCTCACCCCCACTGTTGCCGAAATGGCGGTAATCAAATGTCAGCACCGCCATGCCCCGTGCCCTGAAGTGCAGGGCATAGGCCGGCAGCCTTGCCTGTTGGGTGCCACCAAAGCCGTGTGCCATCACGATGACTGGATGAGGCCCTTCACCGTCGGGGCGGTAGAGCAGGGCAGCGCAACGGTCCCCGCCAACAAAAAACTCGCAAGGCTGAGGAATGGCTCCGGTTGCAGTGGCAGAGGTGGAGGGCATGGCGTTCTCTTTTCAAAGGGGCTGATGACGACGTGGGTTTACGTTGTCGGCGCCGAGCGTCGCCGCTTTTCTGTAATCTGTCAAACATGATTTACAGATTGACCAAATTTGAGGATATCGCGTAGGCTCTGGCCATGACTGAAGCAGCAGCCCCCCATCCGGTTGTCACAACGACAGCCCCTGATGCGCCCGGTGGACGCCGTTATGGCGGCGCCGGGCCTGAGCAGCGGGTCGCCGAACGTCGCGCAAAAATCATCGAGGCGGGCGTGGAGCTCTTTGGTCGCCGTGGTTTCCAGGCCACCACCATGGCGATGCTGAGTGCCGAGTCCGGCGTCCCGCATCGTTATCTGGTACAGATTTTCCCGACCCGGGAAGATCTTTTGCGCGAGATTTACCTCGGGATTTACCACGATGTGACAGTTGCCGTGCGCGCATCGCGGCAGGCGGCTGAGATGAGCCCTGCCGCGCTGATCCGTACCGGTGTCAGGGCGGCCTGCGACACGTTTCTGCTCGACTTCCGCAAGACCCGCATCAACTGTCTGGACGTTGTGGGAGTGTCGCCGGCGTTCGAGCAGTTACGCCGCGCGACCATTCGTGAGTTTTGCCGGCTCATTCTTGAAGATGTAGAAAAGCTGGTGGCGGCAGGTTTGCTGCCGCCGCGAGACTATCTTTACGGGGCTATCGGTCTGGTTGGCGCTTTTACAGAGCTGATGACGGAATGGGTGCTGGCGGAAGAGGGGCAGCGGCCCCCACAGGCCCTGCTGGTGCGCCAGATTGAAGAGTTTTTCTGGGCCACGCTGCTGGCCACCCAGTACCCCTTGCCGGATGCCTGAATCCTGACGGCCAAGCGGCCATTACCATGGAGACTGCGATGACGCTGGAGCTGTTTGGTTCGAATGCCTCGCCTTATTCGCGCAAGCTGCGCGCCATTCTTCGCTATCGCCGCATTGCCCATGTCTGGAAGCGCTGTGTGCCGGCCATGGCGCCCGAGTTTGCCGATGTGCGACCCAAGCTGATGCCCATGTTGCGCGACACGGACACTGGCCAGCACTGGCTCGACTCCACGCCGATGGCGCATGCACTGGAGCAGTTGCACGAAGGCCGATCGATTTTGCCGCCGAATGAGGGCGACCGTTTCGTGTGTCATTTGCTCGAGGACATGGCGGACGAATGGGTGACGAAGCTGATGTTCCATTTTCGCTGGATTGACGATGAAACCGCTCAGCAATCAGCGGCCTGGATTATCGATGACACGCTAGCAGGCCTTGCGCCTGCCGTGCGCTCCGGTCTGATCAGCCAGATTCACGACCGCCAGCGTAGCCGCATGGATCTGGTGGGTGTGGGGCCGGCCAATGCAGCGGTCATCCGTGCCGATTTCACCGCGTTGCTGGCGGCGCTGCGTCCGCTCGCTGAAAATGGTTCATGGTTGTTCGGTACACGGCCGTCGCTCGCAGATTTCGGCCTGTATGGCCAGCTTTCGCAACTGGTGAAAGACAGCCTGCCGCGCCGTCAGGTGCTGGCGGAGGCGCTCGCCGTGGAAAGCTGGGTAACGGTGCTGGACGACGCTTCTGGTGTGGACGGCGAGTGGGCGCCGGAATCCGCGTTGGCGCTGGCGGCGCGGCAGGCGCTCTTGCATATGGCAGCACGCAGCTACTTGCCGTTTCTCGTGGCCAATGCCGCCGCACTGGAAAACGGCGAAGCAGAGTTCACGGTCGTGATTGATGGCCAGCCTTTCTGTCAGGCGCCGTTTGCGTATCAGGCGAAATGCTGGCGCGAGATTGTGCAGCGCTGGAATGCCTTGCCGGAGAGCGAGCGCAACCGTCTTGTGCTCGTACTGGCCGAAGCAGGTTGCCTGACTTTTCTCTCGGAGTGAGGTGGAGCGAGCCTGCTAACAGCTTGCTGAAAAATGCCCATCCTGGGTTTTCAGTCCGCGATT